>DASTYK010000151.1 GCA_035764935.1 Longimicrobiales bacterium
CGATCAGGAGTGCAGCGCCCAGCACCTTGTCGACCGCGTTGTGCCGCCCGATGTCCGTCTGGATATGGAGCAGTCGCTCACCGTCACACAGTGCGGCAACATGGACACCCCCGGCCGGGTGCCGCTGATCGCCTGCACGGAACAGCTCCCGCAACATCTCGTGCAGTGCTTCCTGTGGCGGCGGATGTGGATGTGCGCGGCGATCCCGGCTCAGCGTTTCGTGCGCTTCGGCAGGACGCACCTGCGCGTGCAGCACGATCGTGTCGTCGCGCTCGGTCACGTCGATGGCAGCGACACGCCGCCCCCCGAGCACACCCTCCGAGAGCAGCCGCCCTGCCGCGAGCGCGTGCAGCGCGCCGGGCGAGCAGGTGCCCTCGAAGCTGCGCTCGCTGTCCACCCGCAGGATGAAGCGCCGCTCTTCGACCGCGTACCGGGAAACCATGGGGCAGAATATACGGGGTGGAGGTGGGCGCTGCATTCAGGCGGGGAACACGCGCAGCGCCGTCGCCTTGAGGTACGCCGTGACCCGTCGGCCGGGTGCCAGTTCCAGCGCGTCCGCGCTGCCCCGCGTGAGCAGGGCGGCCAGTGGCGCGCTTCCTTCCAGTCGCACGCGCACCAGTCCGCCGGTCGGCACGACGGCGCTCACGCTGACCGGCAGCCGGTTCACTGCGCTCGTGGCGACCTCCAGGTCGGCGGGCCCCAGCGTGATGTCCTCCGGACGGTAGGCTACGTGCACGCCGGCACCGGGCGCAGGCTGTTCATGCCCCTCGGCCATGCGCCCTCGCAGGACTGCACCGCCCGCCAGCCGCACGTCCAGGAGTCCTCCGTCCTCGATGCCCTGGACGACCCCGTCCAGGAGCAGCTCCGCACCGGTGAACGCCGCGATGAACGACGTCGCAGGTGCGCTCACCAGTTCGGCCGGAGTGCCTGCCTGTGTGATGCTGCCGCCCTCGATGACCGCCACCCGGTCCGCCAGCGCGAACGCCTCGCCGGCGTCATGCGTCACCACGATCGCCGCACGCGCATGGGCGCGCACCAGGTGCTCGAGATCCTCACGGAAGCGACGCTGCGCCGTGACATCCAGATTCGCAGTGGGCTCATCCAGCAGCAGCACGTCCGGCTGCAGCACCAGCGCTCGCGCGAGCGCGACGCGCTGTGCCTCGCCCCCCGACAGCGAGTCGACCGGCGAGTCTGCGAGACCGGCCAGGCCCAGCGCATCGAGCACCGGTGCACATGCGTTCACCGCGTCGGCCCGCCCCACGCCCCGCGCCCGCAGACCATAGGCGACGTTGGCTCGCACGGTCCCGCGGAACAGCCAGGGGCGCTGGAACACGCCTGCAATGCGACCTCGGGCCGCCGCATCCTGCGGCCCGACTTCCTGCCCGTCGAGCAGCACCCGGCCCGCATCGGCAGCCTCGACCAGCAACAGAATGCGAAAGAGCGTCGACTTGCCCGCACCATTGGGCCCGAGCACCGCAAGCACGCGGTTGCGCTCCAGCTCCAGCGACACGTCGCGCAGTACCGTGCGCTCGCCATACGCACGGGTGATGCGTTCCGCGCGCAGCAGCGGTGCGTGCTGCGGGCCGCCAGGAATTGGCTCGTCCACCGGGGCCAGCGCCATCCGATTCATGCAACGGGACGGTGCACGCCTGCACGCACGCGTGCCTGCTGCGCACGCGTCAGCAGCGCGTTCACGACAAAGGCGAGGAAGAGGAGCACCAGCCCGAATGCGAGCGCGGTCGCGAAGTTGCCGCGTCGCGTCTCGAGGACGATGGCGGTGGTCATCACGCGCGTCTCGCCCGCGATGTTGCCGCCGACCATCATGACCGCGCCCACCTCGGAGATCACGGCGCCGAACCCGGCGACTACGGCAGCGAACAGCCCCAGCCGGGCCTCGGCCAGGTGCGTGAGCAGCGCGCGCGTCCGGCTCGCACCCAGGCCGCGAGCCTGCAGGCGCACGTCGCGCGGCACGGCCTGTACCGCCGCCATGCTGATCCCGGCGACGTACGGCGCGGCGAGCATGGCCTGCGCGATGATCATGGCCGCAGGCGTGAAGAGCAGCTCGAGGTGACCGGCCGGACCGGAGCGCGAGAACACCATGTACACGAACAGGCCGACGACTACGGGGGGCAGCGCGAATCCGGTGTGGATGATGGCGATCGCGAGGCCGCGTCCCGGGAACCGGAGCAGCCCCACTGCGATCCCGACGGGCAGCCCGATCAGCAGGCCGAGCAGCACGCCCGCGCCGGAAACACGCAGCGAGAGGAGCAGGATCTTCCAGACGTACGCGTCGCCGCTCAGCAGCAGCCGAGCGGCCTCTCGCAGGCTGTCCAGGAAGACGTCCATCAGTCCGCTGGCGCGAGCGGCTCGAAGAGACTGCGACCGAACTGCTCCGCACCGAACGTACCGATCCGTCGCTGGCCATCCGCCCCGGCAAGCCAGCCAGCCAGCGAATCGGCGCCCGTGCGGTTGCGGCCGCGCGCCGTCGTGATCACGGAGTAGACGTTGCGCAGGCCATCGTCGCCTTCGACGAGGACGTCCAGCAGCAGGCTGCGCGACAGCGCGAGGTACGTCGCGCGATCGCTGATGGTGTAGCCCGCCCGCTCGCTCGCGATGCGCAGTGCTTCGCCCATCCCCTGGCCGATCTCCATGTACCAGGTGCCCGCGGGCTCGACGCCCGCCTCGCGCCAGAGCGAGCGCTCGCGAGCGTGCGTGCCGGAATCGTCGGCGCGCGACACGAAGGGAGCCGCGGCGTGCGCGATGCTGCGCAGCGCATCCGTGACCGGCTGGCCCCGGACGCGCGCCGGGTCAGCAGCCGGGCCGACCAGCACGAAGTCGTTGGCCATGATCGCGGTGCGTTCACGGCCGTGGCCCTCAGCCATGAACTGCTCCTCCGCCCGGGGCGAGTGCGCAATGACGACGTCCGCGTCCCCACGCTCCGCCAGCGCGAGCGCCTCGCCGCTCCCGACGGCAATGACTTTGACAGTGTATCCGGGATGTTGCGTGGAGAAGGCCGGCAGCAGCGCATCGAGCAGTCCGCTGTCCTCGACGGACGTCGTGCAGGCGAGGATGACCTCGCGCTCGCGGGACTCACACGCGACCGCGAGCGCAATCAGGCAGGCGCAGAGCAGCGCCTGCCCGCGTGACTTCAGTGCTCTTCCCGGGATCGCGTCCCCTCCGGAGTCGGGCTGTCCGGCGGCTCGTACGAGTAGCCGCGCTCGATCGCCTCACCCATGTCACGCGTGCCGTACTGCTCCGCGGCGCGATCTTCCATCAGGTGCTCGGCAGAGTCCTCGGTGCGGTCTGCGCCGCCGCTGGTCGCGCGCTCGTCCAGACCCTCCATGACCGCTTCGTCTGCGGCGTCCGGCTGCTGGTCGCGCAGCCCCTCGTCGATGCCGATGTTGCTGGTCACATCTACGACACCGATCTCGTCGGTGATCACCTGCTCGATGCGCTGCAGGTCGCCTTCCGTCCCGACGCGACCCGTGAGCGTCACGGCACCCGCGACCACGCGCACGTCGATGTCCGTTTCTTCGATCAGCGCGTCATTCGCACGCAGCCGCTCGTAGATCAGGTCGCGCAGCTCACCGTCCGTCAGCTCCCCGAGATCGCGGGTGTCCTCGTAATCGTTCACCATGGCGGACTCCTCAGAAATGCACAGAGATTCCCGCCGACATCACCCAGTTGCTGACCCACTCGTCTTCCGAAAGCTCGCCGCGCGGCGCCGCAAGGACGAATCCCGCTGGTGTCGGCAGCTTCCAGAAGGCGTCGCGCACATCCGCGCGCAGCGACAGACGATCCGTGAGGTACAGCTCGACGCCGGCTCCCAGCTCACCGGCGAAACTCGTGCCGAAATCGTAGCGGTCGTCGACCGGCAGCTCCTCCTCCTCCTCCGTCAGCGAGGAGATGTCGACCACAACACCGCCGCCCGCGAGCAGAAACGGCTGCAGCCGGTTCCACGTGCGGGCACCCGTGATGTCGAAGCGCAGCGCAGCCGTCGCCGACAGCATCTGCGCGTCGGCCTCCACCAGGAACGAGCGGTTCTGTGCATCACCCGCCAGCGTGTCCACCGCAAACGCGTCGCGCGTGCTCGGCATGAAACCGATCGTCGCCTCGGCCTTGAACGGACCGCTGATGCGGATCGAGTAGCGCGCACCGAACACCGCGGCACTCCTGGGACCCAGCTCCAGCGGGTTCTGCCCGGTCGACACGTAGCCCGCGTAGAGGCCCACGGACTGGCCGGGCTCGATGAAGCGGTACGGGGAATCGATCCGCTGGGCCGATGCGGCAGCGGGCACCAGCGCGGCAACCAGGGCAAACAGAGAAAGACGGCGTATCATGCGCACGTGTACCGGATTCAGAGTCATGGGGCGGCCAAGCTAGGCGCGCCGCGCGGCAGGCCGCAAGAAATCACAGCCAGCGGAAGCGCGCGGTTCCTCTACCGCCCCGATCCGCGCCGCGTTCCCGCGATGTGCCGCCGTTCCCGCTGTTCCACCCCGGCCCCGGCCCCGGGCCCAGGGCCCCGGCCCGCCTCACGATCCTGGAGCCCCGCCCATGCCCAGGCACGGAGGCCCGCCCCACCTACTCCACCCGCTCCAGCCGCGGATTCTCCACGTAGCGACGTCCCGCCTTCGCGACCTGCCGCCCCTCCACCTTCACGACGTCCGCCGTGAAATCGTAGCGGTCCCGCAGCAGGAACGAACCGACGCCGTACGAGTCCACCGGCACGCCCGCTTTTTCGAACTCCGCGATCTTGCCGTCGTCGAAGCCCCCCGACGCAACGATCCGCACGTGCTCGAAACCCTCGGCGTCGAGCGCGTCACGCACGTTGTGCACGAGCCGCGGAATCACGCCCGTCGGCTTGAATGACCCCATCATCGGCAGGATCGAACGGTCCACCATGGTCTCGGAGGTATCCAGCCGCACGCCCCAGAGGCGATCACCCAGGGCGCGCGCGACATCCAGCGACGTTTTCACCGAGTCGTTGTCGAAATCGACCAGCGCAATGATGTTCACGTCCGGATCCACGACCTCCGCGAAGGCCTCCGTCGCCCGCACGGTGTCCCCGTCGTAGGCGGCGATCAGCGCGTGCGGCACCGTACCAATGCCGCGCGAGCCCCACCAGGACGCCTGTGCATCCGTCGAGACGCCGATCGCCCCGGCGATGTGGGCGGCGTAGCCGTCGCCCGTCTGCACCAGCCAGTGATCGTGCCGCGCAGGGAAGAACATCACCGGCTTCGGCCAGGCCGCGACAACCACGCGTCGGGTATTGGTCGCCACCTTTGTACGACGGGACAGCACGCCCAGGTACAGCGTCTCGAGGTGCGCAAAAGCCTCGTACGGGCCGGTGATGTGCATGACCGGCTCACGAGGTGTGACCTCGTCGCCGTCGCGCAGTGACAGTACCTCGAGGTCCGTCCAGGCGTACCCCTTGCTCAGGCACTGCTTCAGGATCGCGATCGCCTCGTCCGTGCCCCCCAGCCAGGCGTGCTTCTTCTGGAAGACCTGCATCGTGACGACCGTCTGCCGGTCGTGCGCGCGCAGGATGTCGCGGGCGTACACGAAGTACTTGTCGGAGTAGTACCCCTCGCGCATGCGCTCGACCGGGAGTTGGAAGATCGCCGGATCGAGCCGCACGGCGGGCCGCAGCGGCGGCGGCGGGCCGTGGGCAGGTGTCTTCATGGCGCGATTATACCGGTCAGCGGCGTGTCTGCGCGAGCGCGACGCCCCCGATGATGATGGCGGAACCCAGCAGTTCTCCGGCCGTGGGCACCTCGCCCAGCCAGATCCACGCGACCAGCAGCCCCACCGCCGGCACGGCGTTCGAGAACGTGGCCGTCCGCGTGTTTCCGATGATGTTGACGGCGTGATACCAGATGAGGTAGGAGATCCCGATGCTGAGCGCGCCCGCGTAGAGGATGCCGCTCCACACCGCCGGCGTGAGCGAGCCTTCGGGCAGGGCCACGACCTGTCGAGCGCCGATCACCACGAGCATGGCCGTACCGACCCAGAGCGTCCATGCCGTGACAGCAGTCGGCCCGTACCGGGCGAGGAGCGGGCGGGATCCCACGGTGAACATCGCCCACGACGCCGAGGCGGCGACCATCAGCAGCGCCCCGGTCGACGTCGCGCTGCTGGCGGCCGCCATGGCGCCGCTCTGCTGTACGACCAGCACGATTCCGGCAAACGTCGCGATCACTCCGACCCAGGTGCGGGGTCCCACGCGCTCGTGACCGACCGCGGCGGAGAGCAGTGCAGTCAGGATCGGGGATCCGGCCAGCAGCACGGCGGCGATGCCGGCATCGGTGCTGTCGAGGCCGAAGATGAAGAACTGCTGGTAGAGCACGTTGCCCAGCAGTGCGAGCACGATGATGCGCGAGATGTCCTGCGGCGCGGGCCAGGGGATCGGGCCGCGCAGACGGAGCACGATGAAGACGGCGATGGCGGCGCAGGGGAAGCGCAGGGCATTGAACGCGAGAGGCGGCACGGATGCGAGCGCGACCTTCGAGACGGAGAAGTTCGCGCCCCAGATGAGCACCATCAGCATCAGCAGCACATACGCCCGCGCGACGTGCTCGCGTGCGGGCGGTGCATCGGTCCGGTTCGGCATGCGCGCGGCAAGATCGGCGCGCGGCCGGTGGCCCGCAAGTCGGCTTGCGGGGCGTGGCGCGCGGGGCGTAGCTTCGCCCCCGTTCGCGCAGGAGAGGCGGCAACGCGGAGGTTCACGAATGGTGGCGGCGGTCGTGCTGATCCGGGCGGATCGAGAGCACATTGCCTCGGCGGCCCGCGAGGTTGCCGGCATCGACGGCGTTGCGGAGGTCTATTCGGTCTCGGGGGACTGGGACCTGATCGCGATCGTGCGCGTCGCGGAGTGGGAGCGCATTGCCGAGGTGGTGTCGGAGCACCTCGCGCGTGTGCCCGGCATCGAGCGCACGAACACGCTGGTGGCATTCCGCGTGTACTCGAAGGCGGATCTCGGTGCCGCGTTCGACATGTTCGAGTAGACCGGGGCGACCGGTCCAGGTAAGGGGAACGATATGACGGCTGGGCGCCTGTTCGAGAACAAGCGGGTGCTGGTCTTCGGGCTGGCGAACGAGCGCAGCATCGCATGGGGAATCACGCAGGCGATGCATGCGCAGGGCGCGAAGTTCGTCTTCACGTACGCGGGTGAGGTGATGGAGCGGCGGGTGCGCCCCCTGGCCGAGAGTGTCGGCGCGGAGCTGATCCTCCCCTGCGACGTGACGGACGACGCGCAGATCGACGCCGTGTTCGAGGAGGTCGCGAAGCTGGAGGGCGGACTGGATGCGGTGGTCCACTCCGTCGCCTATGCGCCGCGTGAGGAGCTGGAGGGCGATTACGTCAGCACGACCCGCGAGGGGTTCCGAACCGCGATGGACGTCAGCGTGTACTCCCTCGTCGCGATTGCGAACCGTGCCGCGCCGATGCTCGAGAAGAACGGCGGCAGCATCGTCACACTGTCGTACTACGGCGCAGAGAAGGTGGTCCCGCACTACAACGTGATGGGGGTGGCCAAGGCGGCGCTGGAAGCATCGGTGCGCTATCTGGCGGCGGATCTCGGGCCGCGCGGCGTGCGGATCAACGCCATCAGTGCGGGCGCGATCAAGACGCTGGCATCATCGGCGGTCAAGGGAATCCGCACGCTGATGGGCCACATCGAGGAGAAGACGCCGCTGCGTCGCAACGTGACGCTGGACGAAGTCGGCAACGCGGCCGTCTTCCTGTGCAGCGAGATGGGCGGCGGCGTGACCGGCGAGATCATCTACGTGGACACCGGCTACCACATCCTGGCGGTGTAGCGGCGGGACGCGTTACTCGCGCCGGTCGCCGGGCGGTACGTGGGTGGGGGGTGCCGCAGTCGCATCCTCCGGCAGTTCCCGCACCTGGCGCAGGTCGTCGGTCCGCCGTGCGGGATGCAGCTTGCTGCGCTCGTAGTAGTCGCGCGCGATCTCCGCTGCGATGTCCTTGCCGCCGAGGCCGAATGCGATGCCCGCGGCGAGGGCGGCCGCGCCGACGACAGCGATGAAGAAGACGAGCACGATGTCCTGCGCGATCTCGAGCTGGTCGAGCGCCATGAACGAGGCGAGCAGGATGATCGCGGCCTTGGCGACGCGGGCGAGGTTGCCGGCAGCGCGCAGCGAACCGGTGGAGGCGAGGACGAGATCCTTGACGAACTCGCCGAGCAGCAGGCCGAGCACGAGGACGAGAACGGCCGAGATCACGCTGGGGATGTAGTTCAGCAGTTCGGCGAACAGCGTGCTGACGGCGGCGATGCCGAGGGCGTTCGCGCCCAGCAGGATGACGAGGAGCATGACCGTCCAGAACGCGAGCTTCGCGATGACGGTCGACGGGTCCAGGCTGGTACCGGCGCGCTCCAGCGCTTCGGTGACGCCGCCCTCGCGCATCCAGCGGTCGAAGCCGACGCGGTGCAGGGCGAGGTCGGTTCCGCGCTCGATCATCTTGGCGATCGCGAAGCCGACCATCAGAATGCCGAGGGCGGCCGCCAGGCGCGGCAGGAACCGCATGATCTCGGCGATGCCTTCGTTCAGCCGGTCGGTCAGGGAATCCTGCATGCGTGCGCGCATTCTCCGGGTGGCGGGATGTGTGGGAACGCTGCCGGGTTTCGCTTACGGGCGCAAGGGGAGCAACGGATGCGCAGGTTCCGCGACGTAGACGGGCGGGAGTGGGACGTCGTGCTCGGGCGCGAGTCGTGGGGCGCACTGCTCGCGTTGTTCGTGCCCGTCGGGGGCGGTACCGTGATGCAGGCGCCGCTGCGCAGCGACGGGTACGACGCTGCACAGCAGGAGCTGGACACGATGGAGGACGCCGCGCTGCACGAGCTGCTGCGCGACGCTACGGAAAAGGAAGGCTAGAGCGGATGGTCACGTTCCAGGACGCATCGGGCGAGCGCTGGGTGGCGGGTGCCCGGGAGGAGAACACGCCCCGTCATCACGGGCGCTGGTACATGATCCTGCGCCCGGAAGCGGATCCGGAGGCCGTGCTCGCACTGCCCGAGGTGCGCTGGCAGACGCGCGCCACCGCGGAGCGCACGCTCGAGACGATGTCGGTCTTCGAGTTGCGGCGCCGCCTGGACATCGCGCGGCGCCGCGCGGCCCCGGCGTAGCAGTTTGCCGCTGTTCGCCACCGGCTACAGGGGGACCGGCCCGCGGACGGAGGCGTCAGCAAGAGGGAACGGCGAACGTGGCGCAGATGCAGCCGGATATGCGGGTTGAGGCGCTGATGATGGCCGAGTTCGAGGCGCTCGCCGGCACCTGCTACCTGAACACCGCCTCGAGCGGCGTGCTCCCGGAGCGCAGCCGCGCCGCGCTCGAGGACGCTCTGCGCCGCCGTTCGGCCGGCCGGCTGACGGAACAGGACTTCACACCGGCACTGTCCCGTGCGCGCGCCGCCGCAGCCCGGCTCCTCAGCGCCGCTGTCGACGAGATCGCGCTCGTGCCGAACACCTCGGTCGGGCTCAACCTGGCCGCGAGCTTTCTGCTGCAGCGCCGCGCCGAGGGAGATGATCGTCCGGCGATCGTGGTCAGCGATCGCGAGTTCCCGGCGAACGTCTACCCCTGGCTCGAACTGGAACGCAGCGGCTTCCGCGTCGAGGTCGTGCCCTGCGATGCGTTCGGCCGCCCCGACGAGGACGCGCTCTGCGCTCGCATCGATCGCGACGACGTCGCCCTGTTCGCACTGTCCGCGGTGCAGTTCGCGACCGGGTGGAGCGCCGATCTGCCGCGCTTCGGTGAGATCTGCCGGGGCCGCCAGATCTTCTTTTCGGTCGACGCAATCCAGGGCGCGGGCGTCGTACCGCTGGCACCGCGGGCTGCGCACGTCGACCTGCTCACCGCAGGCGGCCAGAAGTGGCTGTGCGCGCCGTGGGGCACCGGCTTCGTCTGGGTGCGCCGCGAGCACATCACGCGGCTTCGCCCCCTGCACACCGGCTGGCTCGCCTACTCCGCGACCCAGGACTTCGCGACGTTGACGTCCTACGATCGCGATCTCCTCGACGACGCACGACGCTTCGAGGTCGGGTCCCTGCCGTACCCGGAAATGCTCGCGCTCGCACACTCGATCGAGGTGATCCTGGAAGCCGGCGTCGAGAACATCCGCGCCCACGTGCGGGCACTGCATCAGCCGCTGATCGAATGGGCCGCCCACCGTGGCGTGCTGTCGCTGCTGGACGACGCGCATGCGTCGGGCATCCTGTGCCTGCGCACGCCCGCGGCCGATCATGCGTTTGCCGCGCTGCAGCAGGCCGGCGTGCAGTGCGCGACGCGCGAGGGCGTGCTGCGCATCTCGCCACACCTGTACAACAGCAGCGACGACATCGATCGTGTGATCGAAACGCTCGACCGCGTGATACCGGAATGAAGAAGGTCCAGAACATCATCGAACGGATCCGTGCGGAGCACGTTCCCGATTTCCGCTCCGGCATCTTCGACATCAGGCTGGAAACGCGCGACGGCCAGCTCGTGCTCACCGGCGAGACGACGGACATCGCGGCCGCCGAGCGGCTCCTGGCCGAAGCCGGCAAGGCGGCCGGCGGCCGCATCATCGACGAGATCATGCGGCTGCCGGACCCCGCGCTCGGGACCGGCGTACACGGCGTCGTGCGCGCGGCCATCGTGCCCGTCTACCTCGATCCCGCACTCCCCGCCGCCCAGATCTCCCAGCTCGTGCTCGGCATGCGTTTCGACCTGCTCGCACGGCGCGGTGACTGGCTGCGCGTGCGGGCCGAGGACGGCTACCTGGGCTGGATCCACGAGGGCTACGTCCGGCTCGGTGAGCGCGAATGGGCCGAACAGTGGGAGCGCGGATCCTACGGCGAGCCCGTCGTCTCACTCGGCGCCGAGCTGGTCGACGACGACGGCAACGCGCTCGCGCGCCTCCCCTGGGGCGCACGCGTGCTCCGCTTCGGCAGCACGTACGAGCTGCCCGACGGACGCCGCGGCACGATCGGCACCGGTGAGATCATCGACGTCGACCGCCTCGCAGACCGTTTTCCCGCCCGCGGCGACAGCATCGCACGCACCGCCCGCCGCTGGCACGGAACGCCCTACCTCTGGGGCGGCGTCACCATGAGCGGCGCCGACTGCTCCGGCTTTGCGCAGGCCGTCATGTGGATGCATGGCATCGCGCTCCCCCGCGACTCCGACCTGCAGGCCCGCATCGGCGTGCATGTCGAGCCCGGCAACGATTTCAGCTCCGTCCGTCCCGGCGACCTGCTCTTCTTCGCCGAACATTCCGCCCGCGTCTCGCACGTCGCGATCTCACTTGGCGGCGCATCGATCATCCACTCCGCCCTGGGCAACGGCGGAGTCGCGGTGAACGCGATGACGGGGGACCTGGATTTCGAGAACCGACTGCGGCGACTGTTTACCGAGGTGCGGCGGCTGCTGCCGGATTGAGAGGTCCGGCTCGGGAACGAATTTTTTTCACCGCAGAGTCGCGGAGGGCGCTGAGAACGGCCTGGAAAGGATCTTCGTCCACGCTCTTACTGCGGTGAACGAAACGCATGCAAATTTGTAGCGGCGGTGTGCAGAGTGGCCCGTGGAAATGCGCACCTTGACTGACGTTTGCCTTACCGGTGCGCGAGGTCGGTCGACGAACCCCTCCGCGTCCTCCGCGCCTCAGCGGTAAATAGATTCGTTCACTACGGCAGCCGAACCGTCTTCCCCGGAATCAACCGTCGCGGCTCCAGCCCCGGATTCGCCGCACGCAGCGCCCGCACCGTAAGCCCGTAGCGCTTCGCGATTCCCTCGAACGTGTCGCCGGACTGGATGGTGTGCGTCGACGGCCGATCCGTCGCAGGCGCGGCGTCGCTTGCAGGCGGCGCGGCCGGCGTCGTCTGCGGTGCCTCGGTCGGCTCCGTCACGTTCGGCTCGCTCGGCTGCATCGGCTGTTCGCGCGAGACGTTCTCGCCGAGGACAGCCGGCCGGTCGAGCGCAGCGAGGCGGGCGCCGATCCCGTCCTCGATGCGCTTGGCGCGCCAGGTGGACGGGACGTTGTTGCTGATGATCGAGAACGCGATGCGCTCGCCATTGGCGGCGCGCACGTATCCCGACAGGGCCGAAACGTGATTGATCGTGCCCGTCTTCGCGCGCAGG
>DASTYK010000152.1 GCA_035764935.1 Longimicrobiales bacterium
GTCCGCCGGCACGGCGTGCCGCCCCAGGCGACATGCCACGCTCTCGGCGGAAGGCGTGCGCGAAGGCATACTCTGAGCTGTATCCCACCCGCTGAGCGATCGCGCGCATGGATTGATCCGTGTCGGTGAGCAGGGCGGCGGCGAGATTCATCCGCCACCACGTGATGTAGGCCATGGGCGGATCGCCGATCAGTTCATGGAATCGACGAGCGAAGGCCGTGCGGGACAAAGCCGCATACTGAGCGAGCTCCGCGACCGTCCAGGGGTGACCGGGGTCGTCGTGGAACGCGTCGAGAGCGGAGCGGAGTCCTGTCTCTCGGATCGCTGCGACCCACGAATGCGCGCCGTCCGGCAGGACACGCTCATCGTGGCACGCGCGGAGGATGTGGATGAACAACACGTCGAGGAGTGCGGCGATCAGGTGATCCGTGCCCGGCCCAGGCCGGTCGAGTTCCATCGCGAGCAGTTCCACCGCATCCCGGAGCGGCTCGCCGCGATCGAACGGCGCGCGCAAGATCACCACGGGCGGGAGCTGGGCAAGCAATGGGTGAATGAATCGCAGGTCGAGTTCATATGCGCCGCAGAGCGTGACCGTCTGTTCCCCCGGCAGCCCATGGTCGGAATCCGCCGGCATCTGAGCTGCGCCATTGCCGGCTACTTGGCCCGGTTCGCACGCCTCAGCGAGCTCGGCATCGATCCGATCGGCGAGCGCGTGCTCGACTCCGCTGGGGAGGAACAGAACGTCTCCTACCTGCAGCCGCACCGGATCCTCGCCATCACGAATCAGCCAGCACGTCCCGCGAAGGATGACCTGGAATCCGGCCGAGCCGTCGACCGCGGCAAAACGCTGACCCCATGGCGCGGTCCAGGTGACGCGCTGAGATCGCGGTCGTCCTCGACGGAGGACCGCGACGACCTCACTCATCATGTCCACGAACTGATCTTATAGGGTGAGGGCGCTATCGAGGACGATCACGCATGAAATCGATCGTTACACGCATTGTTCGTGCTTCAAATGAAACATAGCGTGAACATTGTCCGTGCCGAGCCTCGCCGCGGCCTCGAACGTCAGGAGACCTTATGCCCACTGAGATGCAACTCACGCAAGCCAGCAGGCGGCGCACGTCGCTCGCCACATTGACAGCAAACTGGCGCCCGCGCTTGCTCGGCGCCGTCATCGCGATGCTGGCCTGCGTGCTCATCTGGCTTGCGGGAGGCGTGGCGGGCGCCTCGTTCGTGGTCTCCTTCGGAGCCGAGGAGCCGCCGATGGAGGTTACGCTCGGAGCGGTCATCGGTTCCGTGCTGGCGGCTGCCGTCGCGGGATGGGTGCTGCGCATCGCACTCGAACTCCTGACGACGCGTGCCAGAACCATCTGGACGGCAGTTGCGCTCACGGCGGCGGCGGTCTCACTGCTGCCGGCATTCGCCTACGAAGCGGATGTCGAGACCACAGTGTCATTGACCTTCATGCACATCGCTGCCGCAGCGGCGATCATCCCATTCTTCCGCCGCCGGGGCAGCTTCGCAGCAGGAAAGACTCACACGGAGCACTGAACGCCCGACCAGTGCGCGTGCGCCGTGACGCGCGTACGCACAGACACGCCCTGCTCCCAGGATTCGCTTCCAATGATGCGATGAGGTGCGCTGGCGGCGAGAGCTTCGCCCTGGCGACGGGCCTCGGCGAGATCCTCAACCTGCTCACCGACCTCGGCGACCTCTGCAACCAGTGCGAACGCACGAGCCTGCCGCCACCGCACAAACGAATCTGCCCCGCCATCAGGCGGGGCAGATTTCGACGTTCTCAACGTTTGTGGACCATGGTCCAGCCCATGCAATAGAGGCATGACACACACCCTCGGACACCTCCCCGTGCCGCCGCTCGCGGTGGGCACGATGTACTTCGGCACCACCGTCGCACCGGATGCGGCGTTCGCGGTGCTCGACGCCGCGGCGCGGTGACTCTCGCGACGAAGGTCGGCGCGCGCCCCGCCCCAGGCTCCTACGACCTGAAGGATACACTCGGGCTGAGCCTGTCGTCGGTCCGCGCGCAGCTGACCGACAGTCTGCGTCGACTCGGTACCGGCCACGTCGAAGTGCTGTACGCCCACATCGACGATCCCGCTACTCCGCTCGAGGACACCGTCTCGGCGATGAGCGACCTTGTCGACGAGGGCCTTGTCGGACAGATCGCGGCGAGCAACCTACCCGCGCCGCGACTGACCCAGGCCCTGACCGCGCCGGCTCGGCACCGGTACACGGCGTTGCAGCAACGGTTCTCG
>DASTYK010000153.1 GCA_035764935.1 Longimicrobiales bacterium
CGATGCCGCGGCGGCCAGCCTTCTGCCGGTCTCGCGCACGAGCCGCTCCAGCTCTTCCGGGGAGTGCGTCGTTTCCAGCACGCGCAGCAGCTCGTTCAGCACCGGCTCGTAGGCCTTGGGGAACAGCGTTTCCGCGCCGGGCGTGGTTCCGTAGACGTAGGCCGGCTTGCCGACACCCTCGCGCCGCACGCCTCGCTGCTCGACGAGCCCGTCGCGCTGCAGCGCATCCAGGTGCAGCCGAACGCCATTGTCCGTCAGCCCCAGCGCTTCCGCCAGCTCGCTCACGGTGTGCTCCGAGCGACGCAGCCGGCTGAGCACCCGCCCACGCGTCGATTCGAGGAGACGCTTCCGCCAGTCCTGATCCGCCATCGTGCTGTTCCTCTCCCTGTCCCGCGCCTCGCGGCGCCGGGGACCAGTGCATGTTCCGGAATTTAACTGCGGTGCCGCTCCTTTTCCAGTTTATCAATAAATATATTGACATATTGCCACGAGCGGACGTAGGATGGGGGTGGCCCGGATGCAAGGGCCGATACCAACGAACCTCGAGGAGGTCGATCATGCGCGAGCATGGTGGATGGATGCGGGCAGCTGCGCTGCTCGTTGTGATGGCTGGATGCGCGAATGCGGACGGGGAGGAGCAGGTCGGGGAGAGCTCGACGCCGGCGGCCGAGGTGGGTGCCCCCGAGGGCGATCAGGCGGCGGCGCCGTCGCTGAACGACGCGCAGATCGCGGCGATCGTCGTTACGGCGAACGGGATCGACGTGGCGAATGGCGAGCAGGCGCTGGAGAAGTCGAGCAATGCGCAGGTACGGCAGTTTGCGGAGACCATGGTCGGCACGCACACGGCGGTGAACGAGAGCGCGGCGGAGCTGGTCGCCCGGCTCGGGGTGACGCCGGAGGAGAACGACGTGAGCCGCTCGCTGCAGGCGGACGCGGAGCAGACGCGGGCGCGCCTGGCTGCTCTTTCGGGTGCGGAGTTCGACCGGGCCTACATCGAGAACGAGATCGCCTTTCACGAAGCGGTCATCGATGCGGTCGATTCACTGCTGATCCCGAACGCGACCAATGGTGAGCTGCGCCAGACGCTGGTGGACGCGCGCCCGGTCTTCGAGGGACACCTGACGCACGCGAGGACGGTGCAGCAGCAGCTCAGCGGGTCCTGATCGTCAGCCCGGATCCGCTTCGCCGACACCGGCGCGGCGGAGCAGGTCCTCCGCGCCGACCGGCATGCGCAGCACCACGCGCACGCCGGCGGCGCGGTACTGTTTTTCGGCGACGGGATCGGGCCCGGGCAGAAGCACGACGATGCGTGTGCGGCGGGGTGCGCCCAGCTCTCCCATGATGGTGAGCAGGCCATCCACACCGCAGCGTCCGGTGATGACGAGCAGGTGGGGAGGCGTCGTGCGGACGCGCAGTACGGCGTGGTCCGGGCCCGGCACGTTTTCCACCTCGAAGCCGTGCCGCTGGAGCAGGTCGCCGATCGCGGCCTGCAGTCCGCGGGCGAACCCGACGAGCAGGGCGGAGCGTCCGCCGCTCATCCCCCGCGCTCCGCGTGGGAGGTCACTGGCGGAGGTCCACGCCTCATGCTGCTGATTCCAGCTGAGGCAGCAGGGCGTCGATCGCGGCCAGGAACGCATCGGTATCGAGCGCGCGGGGGTCCAGCACCGCCTGCACGGCGGCGCCCTTGATCAGAGCGACGAGTGCGGCCGCCATGGCGTCGACCGTGATGCCACGCAGCCGATCGGGCTCCGCGCGACGCAGTTCCTCCAGCATCGGCCGGAACGCGTCCCGTCGGCGGGCGAACTCGGCGAGCATGCGGCTCCGGATGCCGGGGTGCCGCGTGCCGATCAGCCAGAAATCGAAGAACAGGTGCACGCGACGCCGATCGCTGGTGAGGCGGGAGATCTCCTGGCGCAGCAGGGCGAGCAGCCTGGCGACCGGACCCTCCATCCTGCGGGCAGCGGGCGCCAGTGTGTACTCGGGCGTGCGTTCCAGCACCCAGTCCAGGAGCGCCAGGAGCAGCTCCGCCTTGGTGCGGAAGTGGAAGTGCACCAGGCCGTGGCTCAGGCCCGCCTCGGCCGCGACACGCCGCACGGTAAGTCGGGCGAGTCCGTCGCTGGCCGCGATCTCGTACGCTGCGGCCAGGATCTGGGCGCGACGCTCTGCCTCTCCAGCCTTCTGTCCGGGCATGCTCCCTCCATTGACCCGGTGACCAATCAAGCGTAGCGTATCCGGTATTGGCCGGCCGGTCAATAGCCTGCGCTGCCGGAGGCGATGATGCCGCCGCGGGCGCATGCAGCCGGGTTGCAGATAGAGGTCACGTGCTCGTTCCAAAGCTGGTCACCACCCTTCGCAATTACACACGCGCACAATTCACGGCTGACCTGACGGCGGGACTGATCGTCGGGATCGTCGCCCTGCCGCTGGCGATCGCATTCGCGATTGCGAGCGGTGTCACGCCCGACCGCGGTCTGTGGACGGCGATCATCGCGGGCTTTCTGATCAGCGCGCTCGGCGGCTCACGCGTGCAGATCGGCGGCCCGACGGGCGCGTTCGTCGTGATCGTGTACGGCATCGTGCAGCAGTACGGTGTGGACGGCCTGCTGATCGCGACCATCATGGCGGGGCTGCTGCTCGTCGCACTGGGGCTCACGGGACTGGGCAACGCGGTCAAGTTCATCCCGTACCCGGTCGTAATCGGATTCACGAGCGGCATCGCGCTGATCATCTTCTCGAGCCAGGTGAAGGACCTGCTCGGGCTGCGTATGGGTGAGGTGCCTGCGGATTTCCTGGAGAAGTGGGCCGCCTACCTGGACAACCTGGGCAGTGCGAATCCCGCGGCGATCGGGGTCGCCGCGCTCGCGCTCGGGATCATCCTGCTCTGGCCGCGCGTGAGCCGGCGCATTCCCGGACCCTTCGTCGCGCTCGTGGTGACCACGCTGCTCGTGCGGTTCACGCCGCTGGATGTGGAAACGATCGGCTCCCGGTTCGGCTCGATCTCCGCCTCGCTGCCGTCACCGTCGCTACCCGACGTCGATCTTGCGACGGTCCGTGCGCTGGTGGGGCCCGCCCTGGCGATCGCGCTGCTGGGCGCGATCGAATCGCTGCTCTCGGCGGTGGTCGCGGACGGCATGATCGGCGGCAAGCACCGCTCGAACATGGAGCTGGTCGCGCAGGGCGTTGCGAACGTCGTCACGCCGGTGTTCGGCGGCATTCCTGCGACGGGCGCGATCGCACGCACCGCGACCAACGTGCGCAACGGCGGCCGCACCCCCGTCGCGGGGATGGTGCACGCGGTGACGCTGCTGCTGATCACGCTGTTCTTCGGTCGGCTCGCCGCATACATCCCGTTTGCGACGCTGGGCGCGATCCTGGTCGTCGTGTCGTGGAACATGAGCGAGGCTCACGCGTTCAGGGCGGAGTTCCGCGGACCGAAGAGCGACATCCTGGTGATGCTTTCGACGTTCGGTCTCACGGTTCTCGTGGACCTCTCGGTGGCGATCCAGGTGGGTATGGTGCTGGCGACGTTCCTCTTCATGAAGCGGATGTCGGAGGTCACGAACGTGCAGGTCATGACGCGTGAGTTCCAGGACAACGGAGACACCTACCAGTCGGACCCCAACGGACTGCGCGGCCACACGATCCCGCCCGGCGTGGAAGTATACGAGATCAACGGTCCATTCTTCTTCGGTGCGGCGAAGACGTTCAAGGAGCAGGTCGAATCGGTCCTCGGGAAACCGAAGGTGCTGATCCTGCGCATGCGCAACGTGCCTGCGATCGACTCGACGGGCCTGCACGCGCTGCGGGAAATGGTACACAGCTCGCGGCGTGCGGGCACGCTCATCCTGCTGTCGGACGTGCACTCGCAGCCGATGGTAGCGCTCGGCCGCTCGCACCTGCTGGAAGACATCGGCGAAGAGGCGATCATTCCCACGCTGGAGGAGGCGCTCGCACGGGCGCGCGAGCACCTTGCGGGTGTGCAGCCCGTCGCGCACGCAGGCGCGGAGTAGCCAGGAGTCGTGCTGATTCTTCTGTTCAGAGCGTCGCGTACTTCATCGTCACACCGAGCTGCGACGCGCACGACGAACTCGCGCTTCACCTGGTCGCGGCCGCAGCACTGCTGATCGCGGCGGGGGCTGCACTGGCCGGGTATGTGCGGTGGCGTTCTGGCGACCGCGGCACTCGAGCCCTGCTGGAATCTGCCACGCCTGCCCGACCGGCCGGATGCGATGGCACCGGCGAGCATTCCGTCGTGGTCTTCGTGAGCCGCGGCGAGGAGGTGACCGGTGCAGGAGACCGAAGGGATCCAGCATGCCACGGCGCACAGGCCGTGGCCGAAGCCGCGCATGCCGTGGGTCATGTTCCAGAGCTGGCAGCGCCTCCTATTCGCACACTGGCCGCTGCCGGCTTCGGTGTTGCGGCCGCTGGTTCCGCCGCAGCTCACCCTCGAGGAGTTTGAGGGGAGTGCCTGGCTGGGCCTGACGCCCTTCATCCTGCGCGACCTGCGTCCTCGCGGGATTCCCGTGTTCCCCGTCATCTCCGATTTCCCCGAGATGAACCTGCGTACGTACGTGCGCCATGGCACGCGCGCGGGCATCTGGTTCTTCACGCTGGAAGCGGCGAGCACGCTTGCGGTGATCGCTGCGCGCACGCTGTTCCGCCTGCCGTACCACCACGCACGAATGGAAGTGCAGGACCGGGATGGCTGGATCGAGTACAGCAGTTACCGGAGGGAGGGCAATGCTGCGTTCGAGGGGCGCTACCGCCCGATGGGGACGAGCTTCGAGCCCCGGTACGGCACGCTCGAGCACTTTCTGACGGAGCGGTACGCGCTGTTCACCGTACTGCGCAACGGCTGGGTCCTGCGCGGCGACATCCACCACGTGCCCTGGCGGCTGCAGCGTGCGGAGGCCGAGATCGGGCTGAACACCGTGCCCGCAGCACACGGCATCACTCTCCCCGACGTGGCGCCGCTGCTGCATTATTCGGAGCGGCAGGACACACTGATCTGGGCTCCCGAGCTGGATGATGCACGCCCGAGCTGAGCACCCGACGCAGCTGACGCTCGTTCAACCGTCTTTCATCGACCAGGCGTTCTCACGCACCGCCGGCGTCCGGCGCAGCGAGGGCAACGCCGTGCGTGTGCTCAACAACGCGGCGGAGAACTATCCCGCCTGGCTGGACGCGATCGCCGCGGCGCAGCGTTACATCTACTTCGAGAGCTACATCCTGCGCGATGACAGCAGTGGCCGAACGTTTGCCGATGCGCTCATGGCCAGGTCCCGTGCGGGTGTCGTGGTCCGCGTCGTCTACGACTGGCTCGGGGCGATCGGCAAGACTGCGCCGGCATTCTGGCGCGCGCTGCGCGAGGCGGGCGTGGACGTGCGGGCATTCAATCCGTTCCAGGCGCTGCGGCCGTTCGCGTGGGTGCACCGCGACCATCGCAAGTCGCTCGTGGTGGATGGCGACGTCGCGTTCGTGACGGGGCTGTGCGTCGGCGATGAATGGGTCGGCAACGCGGCGCGCGGCATCGCTCCCTGGCGTGATACAGGGGTGGAGCTGCGAGGGCCCGCTGTGTCCCAGGTCGAGGATGCGTTCGCGCGCATCTGGTCACTGGCCGGGGAGCCGATCCCGGCCGGCGAGCGTGTCGACCCGGAGCTGACCCTCGCCGGCGATGTGGCACTCCGGGTGGTCGCGAGTGAGCCGGTGCGTGGTGCGCTGCTGCGCTTCGATCAGCTGCTCGCGTCCGCGGCACGCCGCACCCTGTGGCTGACCGACGCGTACTTCGCGGGGATGCCGTCCCACGTCGAGGCGCTCCGGTCCGCCGCGCTGGACGGCGTGGATGTGCGACTGCTGGTCCCCGGCACGACGGACATTCCGATCATGCGCGCGTTCTCGCGCGCGGGCTACCGGCCGCTGCTCGAGGCGGGCGTGCGCGTGTTCGAGTGGAACGGGCCGATGATCCACGCCAAGACGGCCGTTGCAGACGACCAGTGGGCGCGCATCGGCACGAGCAACCTCAACGTGGCGAGCTGGCTCGGGAACTACGAGCTGGACGTGATCGTGGAGGACCCGCGCGTTGCTGCCGCCATGAGCAGGCAGTACCTCGCCGACCTGGAGAACGCGACCGAGATCCTGCTGCGCGAGCGACGGCGTCTCCCGCGACGCGACGGGCAGGTCGTGCGCGCGCCCGGCACCGTGGGCAGCGCGGGACGGGCCGCGGCGGGTGCGCTGCGCGTGGGCAACACGGTCACCGCCGCAGTCACCAACCGGCGCGTGCTCGGGCCTCCCGATGCGGGGATCGTTTCGGGCGTCGGTGTCGTGCTCGTCGGCCTTGGCGCCGCGGCGCTGCTGTGGCCGCGCATCGTCGCAATTCCCGCCGCCGTCATAACGGGCTGGATCGGCGTTGCGCTCTTTGCGCGCGGCGTCCGTCTCTGGCGCTCGCGCCGCCGGCAGCCGCCGGTGCCCCATCCCCGGCCCCCTGATCCGTGACCCGCTCGGGCCCAGATCGAAGGACAGCCCGCGGCAGGGCCACCGGACTCACGAACCCGTCTCCACCCGGGTTTGCGCGGGAACGCGCGTTGCATGCTTGAGGGTGCGCGTAACCCCCAGCAGGGAGAGACTTTATGAATACGAAGCGGCCCCGGTTTTCGGTCCTGAGTGCACTGCTCGTCGTTCCGGCACTCGCCGCATGCGGCAGCTCGACGGCGACCACGGCCGTCGGCGCAGGCGCCGCAGCGGCGGCGGCGATCGCATACAATGACCGCGGTGCGACGTCGAACCTCGATGCCTCTGTCGGCGACATTGCGAACGCGACGACGGAAGCGTTCACTGCACTCGGCATCACGCTGACGGAACGCAAGACGGAGGACGATGGTATCGAGGTGCAGGGCACGGAGGGCGAGTGGAAATACGTCGTAGACATCGAACGCGATTCCGGCGATACACTGTCGGAGGTCGAGGTGACGGTCAGCAAGGACGTCGCCGACTACAGCCAGGACCGCGCGGAAGAACTGTTGCGCGCGATCATGCAGCGACTCTGACCGCACGCGGCGCCGGTTGCGGCCGGCGCCGCACAGCCGTGCAGGCATGAGCAGAGGACCGATGATGGAGCGGCCCTCCGCGTGGCGAGTCGCCATCGCGTTCGTGCTGACCACGCTCATCCTCCTCGTGATCGTTCCGTCCGTCGTGCAGCAGCGCGTCACCGCCCTTCGTTCACAGATCACACTCTCCGAACCGGCACGTACGCTGGTCATGCAATGGCAGTTCGATCTGGTGCGTGAGATTGCCGCACTGAACCAGCTGCTGCTCACCGGCGACAGCGTGCAGGTCACCATTTACGACGAGGCGTTTGCGGACGAGCAGCGCATCAGCGAACGCCTGGGGGAGATGGTCCAGGCACTGGGGCAGGATGTCCAGGCGCAGTTCATCGAGGCGCGCACACTTGCCGACCAGTGGCATGCGCGCGTCAACGAGGACGTGGTGCTGAGCGCGGACGCCGTGCAGCAGCCGGATCTGCTGCAGGGGGAGAGCCAGCTCTTCGTGCAGACGATGCGTAGCGTCTGGGAGGTGGACGAATCGATCCGGGACTTCACGGCTGAGGTGCGCCTCGACATCGCTTCCGCGGAACGGTTGGGGCTGGTGTTCACGGTCGCGCTGGGGCTGCTCGCGCTGGTCGCCGCCGGCGCGGTGATCGCGATCGAGATGCGTGTGCGCAGGCTGGCTGCCGTGGCCGACTATCGGCGTGCGGAAGCGGACGCGGCGCTGCAGGAGACGGAACGGCTTGCCGATGCGCGGACGCGGCTGTTACGGGGCATCACGCATGACGTGAAGAACCCGCTTGGTGCCGCGAAGGGGTACGCGGAGCTGCTGGGCATGGAGATCAAGGGGCCGCTCACGGACGGGCAGCGGCCGCTGGTGGAGGGGATCGAGCGGTCAGTCGACAGCGCTCTCTCGATCATTGCCGATCTGCTCGATCTCGCCCGCGCGGATTCCGCGGTGACCTTGCGTCGTGAGCAGGTGGAGGTTGCAGCGCTGTTGCGGGAAGCGGTGGCAGATCATCGGGCGACGGCCGTGCACACCGGACACGAGATCGAGGCGATCCTGTGCGACGAACCACTGATCGCCCACACGGATCCGATTCGCCTGCGACAGGTGCTGGACAACCTGCTGTCGAACGCGTTGAAGTACACCCCGGCCCCCGGCCGGATCGAGGTGCGCACGCGCGTCGTGCGCGATCTCGGCACGGAGCGGCCCGGGGAGTGGCTCGTCGTGGAGGTGGCGGACAGCGGCCCCGGCATTCCGCCCGAGCACCGCGACGCGATCTTCGACGAGTTCACGCGCCTGCACGACAACTCGCCGATCCGGGGGCACGGCCTGGGGCTGCCGACGGCGCGCGCCCTGGCCCGTCAGCTGGGCGGTGATCTTACGATCGAAGACTCGGTCGAGGGCGCGACGTTCGCGATCTGGATCCCGCAGCGCGACGAGGCGGCGCCGGCGGGATCACGCGATCGCCGCCGGTCCGCCACAGTCGGTTAGCCGCGCGGCACCAGCTTCCAGAGCTCGCCGTTGTCCTCGTCGGTGACGATGTAGAGAGCGCCGTCCGGACCCTGGCGCACATCACGGATGCGCTGTCCGCGATCATGCAGCAGGTGCTCCTCGCCGGTGACGCGCTCGCCTTCGACTTCCAGGCGGACCAGGCGGGCGCTCGCCATCCCCCCGATGAACAGGCTGTTCTGCCAGCGCGGGAACAGCTCCCCGGTGTACCACTGCGCACCGGACGGCGCGATCACGGGATCCCAGTAGTAGACAGGCTGCGTGAAGCCCTCCGGAGCCGGTGATGAGCCCGCGATCGGGTCGCCGCGATACTCGATGCCGTAGGCCTGGACGGGCCAGCCATAGTTGACGCCGGGGCGGATGAGGTTGAGCTCGTCGCCGCCGCGCGTGCCGTGCTCGATGAGCCACAGGCGGTCCTGCGGATCGAACGCCAGCGCCTGGATGTTGCGGTGCCCGTACGACCAGATCTCGGGCTGTGCGCCCTCCCGGCCCACGAAAGGATTGTCCTGCGGCACACTGCCATCCGCGTTGATGCGCATGACCTTGCCCAGGTGGTTGTCCAGCTCCTGGGCGTGGTGGCGCATGTCGGCGACCGAGCGGTCGCCGGTCGTGATGTAGAGTGTACCGTCGGGGCCGAAGGCGAGCCGTGAGCCGAAATGTGCCCGGCCGTCATACGTCGGTTCAACCCGGAAGATCACCTGGACCTGGCTGACGCTGGATCGGTCGTCCGAGAGCACGCCGCGGGCGACGGCGGTGCCGTTGCCACCCTCACGCGGCTCGGCGTAGCTCCAGAAGATCGTGCGGTCTTGCTGGAAGGTGGGGCTGAGCGCAACGTCGAGCAGCCCGCCCTGCCCGCGCGCGTCCACGCGCGGCAGCCCCGTGATCGGCTCGCTCACAGTCCCGCTCGCCGAAACCACACGCATCCGGCCGGGTCGCTCCGTCACGAGCAGGCTGCCGTCGGGTAGCGGCTCCACGGCCCATGGATGCTCGAGTCCGCTGGCGATCACCTCGACATCGAATGCGACACCGGAACGAACGCCGCAGGTCCGTGTCTGACCTTCGAATGCGGGCTGCTGATCCGGCGCGTTCGGGTCGTTCGTCTCCAGCGGCACACACTGCGACTCGGCGGCAGGCGCATTCTGCGCGCTTTCGGCGCCGCTCGCCCCGTCCTCCAGTTGCTGTCCGCACCCGAACAGGAGCGCGAGACCGGCGGCAAGGTGGGGAGCAGCGTTGCGGTTTCGTACCATGAGACCTCTCGCAGGAAAGCTGGTCATGTTGTCAGCGGGTCGTTCAGAACGTCATACGCCGGGACCGAAACCGCCAGTGCTGCAACGCTGTCACGCGGTATCCGCCCCTGCGGGGGCTTGTCCCGGCGCGGGAAAGCCGCGAGCGTTCCCTGACTCCCCGACGAACCCGACCCCTGTGCAATGACACGGCACCAGAAGATCGCCGCGACCGCGGCCGCGACCGTTCTCCTCGTACTGCTGCTCCTCCTGGCGCTGCCGCTGCTGTTCGGCGGCCGGATCGAAGGGCACGTGCGCACCATGATCGCGCGCAACCTGAATGCGGACGTGAGCTGGCAGGACGCCAGCGTCAGCCTGCTGCGTGGTTTCCCGCATGCGACGCTGCGCCTCGAGCGGCCGGAGATCGTCGGCCATGAGCCCTTTGCCGGCGACACGCTGCTTGCCGCCGACGGCATCGGTGTCGTGCTGGATCTCGGCAGCGTGCTGCGCGTGGTGCGAGGGACGGGTGCTCTCGAGATCCGCTCGATCACCGTCGATCGGCCGCGCGCCCGTCTGCTCGTGCTGGAGGACGGGACGGCCAGCTGGGACATTCTGCGTGCGCAGGAAGGCACACAGGAGACGGAGGAGCGGGCACTGGCGCTGCAGCTTCGCTCGCTGGAGCTGCGCGACGGGGCCGTCGTGTTCGAGAACCGGCAGTCGGGCCTGCATGCGCGGCTCAATGGCATCCGGCACGACCTGGGCGGCGATTTCACGAGCGAGCGGTTCACGATCGACGCGAGCCTTCACGCGGACAGCGCGAGCATCGAGTTCGCCGGCATGCCCTACGTGAGCAACGTCGAGCTGGAGCTGAAAACGAAGCTGGACGCCGACCGCTCCGCGCAGCGCATTACCCTTTCGGATGCAGGCCTGCGCCTCAACCGCCTGGTCCTCGCCTTCGGCGGATCCGTCGCTGCAGCGGGTGACGACGTCGCGCTGGACCTGGCGTTTCAGACGCCCGGCACGTCATTCGGCGACATCCTGTCGCTGGTGCCGGCGGTGTACGCGAACGACTTCGCGGCGCTGCAGGCATCCGGGCGGATGCGCGTCGACGGATTCGTGCGCGGGGCGTATGGACCGGCATCATTCCCGTCGTTCGCACTGAATGCGACGGTAGACGAGGGTCGGTTCCGCTACCCCGACCTGCCGCTGCCGGCGCGCGAGATCGGTGCTTCACTCGTGATCACCAATCCCGGCGGCCACGCGGACAGCACCGTGATCGCGCTGGAGCGCTTTCACATGGTGATCGGCAGCGATCCGGTGGATGCGTCCTTCACACTGCGCACGCCCGTGTCCGATCCCCAGCTCGATCTGCGCGCCGCGGGCACACTCAGGCTCGACGACCTGGCCGGCACCGTGAAGATGCCGGACGTCGAGCAGCTCGCCGGCGTGGTAACGGCTGACGTCGCGGTGCGGGCACGCTACTCCGCGCTGGACACCGGCAATTTCGAGCAGGTGGATGCGAGTGGAACGGTGGCGGCGTCGGGTGTTGCAGTGCGCACGGCGACGCTGCCGCACCCCATCCAGGTGCAGGAAGCGCGGCTGCAGCTCTCGCCGCAGCACGCGGAGCTGACGTCGTTCCGCGGCACACTGGGCAGCAGCGAGGTCCGCGCGGACGGACGGCTGGACAACCTGCTCGGCTTCGTGCTGCGTGACCAGGAGCTGCGGGGGCGCGCCAGCGTACGCAGTCCGCGCTTCGACCTCAACGAATGGCGCTCGGAGCAGGAGGACCGCGAAGTCATTCCGGTTCCGGCTGGTATCGACTTCACGCTGGATGCCGCTGCGGAGGAGCTGGTGTTCGGCCCTGTCGAGTACACGGATGCACGGGGCGCAGTGCACATCCGCGATCAGCGGATCACGCTGGACGGGTTTCGCATGAACATGCTCGGCGGCTCGGCCGTTGCCAGCGGCTGGTACGAGACGGTGCGGCCGGACTCGCCCTCGTTCGACGTGCAGCTCCGGGTCGAGGAGATCGATATCCCCTCGGCATTCGCATCGCTCAACACGGTGAAGGTGCTCGCTCCGATCGCGGAGTACGCGCAGGGGCGCGTGTCCGCGGACGTGCGGCTGAACGGCGCCATGGGCACGGACATGATGCCATTGTACGAGGCGCTCACGGGTCTGGGCTCGTTCGAGACGTCGCAGCTCGTGATCAGCGGGTTTCCCGCGTTCGCGCTGCTGAGCGACAGGCTGAACGTGAGCGCCCTCGAGCAGCCCGCGCTGAACGCGATCGCGTCGTCCTTCGAGATCCGCGGCGGGCGACTGCACGTCCAGCCGTTCGACGTCGGCATCGCCGGCGCGAAGCTGCACGTGGCCGGCTCCAACGGCATCGACCGCTCACTGGACTACGACCTGCAGCTCGAGCTGCCGCGGAACCTGCTGGGCAGCGATGCGTCGCCGATTCTGGCCAGCCTCGGCGCCGACGCATCACGGCTGGGCATCGACCTGTCGAGTGCCCAGCGCATCGCACTTGGGATCGACCTGGGCGGGACCGTCAACGATCCGACGATCGACACACGGCTTGCAAACGTCGCCGAGAGCGTCACTGGCGGGGTCGAGCAGGCGCTGCGCGACGTCGCAACGGAACGCCGCGAGGCCGCAGCCGAGCGGATCGACTCCGCGGCCGCTGCGCGTGCGGCCCAACTGGTCGCGGAGGCGGAGCAGCGTGCGGAGCAGGTCCGCGAGGAGGGACGCAGGCTCGCCGAACAGGTGCGGAGCGAGGGACATGCGCGGGCGGACTCACTGGAGGCGCGCGCGTCGAACCCCGCGACGCGCATTGCCGCCCGCACCGCCGCGGCGAAGCTGCGGCAGGAGGCGGACGAATCGGCGGACCGGATCATGGCGGAGGCCGATGCGCGCGCCGAGTCGATCGTCGCCGAGGCGCGGCGCAACGCGGAGGCCGTGCAGGGGTGAGCCGCCCGCGGCAGGGTCGCCCTGCGACGCCGTGCGCCGCGGCTGCCAGGCCTGCGTGTGCGCTTCTCGTCGCGCTTTCGGCCGGCTGCGCGACGTCCGCAGCGGCGCCCGGCATCGCAGCGGATGCGTGCACCGCCGCCGCGACGTCCGCGGCGCCCGCCATCCGCATCGCCGTGGGCGACCGCATCGACCCGCGCAACGCACCGGTTCCGACGAACAGCGACGAGCGACTGCTGTTCGCCCAGATCTATGAAGCACTCCTCCGCGTCGACTGCAACGGTGCACCGGTACCGGCGCTCGCAGAGTCGTGGTCCGCTTCGCCCGATCGGCTGACGTGGAGCTTCCGGCTGCGCCAGGGGATCCGTTTCTCGGATGGCACGCCGCTCGACGCGGCCGCAGCCGCGACATCCTTGTCGACTTCGAACCTGCCGGCGCTCGCCGCGGTTGCCGCAGCCGGTGAGCAGGAGCTGCACGTGCGGCTGAACGAGCCGCAGAACGCCTTCTTCTTCGCGCAGCCCGCGCTCTCCGTCACACGGGTCACCGGAGCGGGCGCCTGGCCGGTCGGCACCGGCGCGTACCGGCCGGAGCCGGACACGCGCGGCCTGCGGCTCGTGCGGACGCAACCGGATCCCGCCGCACCGGATACACTCCGCGCCGTACGCGTCCCGGGCGATGATCCGCGCGGCGCACTCGACTCGGGCGTCGACCTGCTCATGACAGCGCATGCGGCGACGATCGCGTATGCGCGGCTTCTCGCTGAGTATGCAGTCCGACCCCTGCCGTGGAACCGCACCTATGCCCTGGTGTCGCCGGCGGGAGAGGGCTCCATCCTTCCGGAGGAATCCGAGCGGGAGTCGCTGGCGCGGGATGCGGCGGCAACCGGAACGCGCGCGGCGGGCATGACCTCACCGGCATGGTGCACCACTGGCGCCGGGAGTGTGTCGTCTCGACCGGCGGCTGCGACCGTCGCGTACCCGCGCGGCGACGACATCGCGAGGGGCATGGCGGAACGCATTGCGGCACTGTCGTGGCCGGTGGACCGCACGCCGACGTGGCTGCGCATGCTGTTGCCGCCCACCGTCAGCGCACCGTTGACCGCGCGAGCCGTCGATGCCGATGCGCTGCTGGAAGAGATGCGTGCCGGAGCGGGCGGGCTGTTCGTCGTCGCCATGCGGCACTGCAGTGGAGCGGACCCCGCATACTCCGCTGTTGCCGCCGCGGGACTGCGCACGACGCCTCTCGTGGACGCGCGCGATCACCTGGTCCACCGCGCCGGCATCGGCAGCATCACCACCGACGCAGCAGGCACACCCCGGTTCGGCCCAGTGCGATGAGTGTCCGCACGCGAATTCTGCTCGCAAGCGTGGCGGCAGCGGCTGTCCCGCTGCTCGTCTTCGCGATCGGCGCCCGGCGCGAGGTCGCGGAGCGGCTCGGTGCGCAATACCAGGCGCGCGTGGACGGCGCCGTCGAAGTCATCCGCGCTGACCTTGCAGGGATTGCCGTCGACCTCGACGCGCGGCTCGCGGCGCTCGGCTCAGCGATCGTCGACGATGCGGCCGTACGCGCGGCGCTGATGCAGGAGGGCCGCGCCGGCGGATTGCGCGATTATGCGACGCGCGTGATGCCTGCGGCAGGCCTGGACTACCTGCTGCTGCTCGATGCCGAGGCCACGGTTCTGAGCTCGGGCCATTTCCGCAATGACTACGGACGCCGTGCCTCGGCCCTGCGTGACGCAGGATCGAGCGGCCCCATCCTGGTGCAGGCGCGACGCGCCTCGGGACGCTTTCTGGCGCTGGCGCGCGTGCACCGCTTCACCATCGCAGGGCGCACGTTCCTGCTGGCCGGTGGCATCGAGGTCGACAGCGCTTTCGTGCGGAGACTCGCACGGGACGAGTCCGGTACACTGGTCGTAACCCTGTCGCACCCCGGAGGCGAGCTCGCATCCGCTGCGGTGTCAGCAGGTGGCGGTGATTTCCTGGAAGACGTTTCGACGCCGTTCGTGGACGACATCGGCACCGCGGGGGATTCGCCGGGCGCGCGCGAACCGGTTGCGACGTGGACGATCCGGCACTCGACCGCGCCCCTGGCGGTGATCCGGCGCGGCATGGATGCCTGGCTGCTTGCTGCAATCGTTGCCGCCGTCCTGCTTGCGATCCTGATTGCGCGTGTGCTCGCGGCGCGCGTGAATCGACCACTGGAGGAGCTGGCGGCGCGCGCGCGTCGCATCGATCTCGAGCGACTCGACACCAGCTTCGCGACGCGGCGCTTCGACGAGGTCGGCTCGCTGGCTCGCGTGCTGGATGCAATGGTGCAGCGGCTGCGCGCGAGCGCGGCAGAGCTGCGCAGCGCCGAGCGCCGGGCCACCGTCGGCGACATCGCGCGCCAGGTGAACCACGATATCCGGAACGGCCTGCTCCCGATCCGCAACGTGATCCACCACCTCGACGAGGTGGCGCACGAGTCGCCTGCCGACCTGTCCCGGGTGTTTGCGGAGCGGGCACCGACGCTCCGCTCCGGCGTCGGCTACCTCGAGAAGCTCGCCACCAGCTATGCGCGGCTCACACCGGCGGCTTCGCGTGTTCCGGTCGACGTCAACGACGTCATCCGCAGTGCCGTCGACTCCACGCGGGCGGTCACGCTGCGGCTCGCCGCCGCACCGCTCGTCGTGTCGGCGGATCCCGTGTCGCTGCGACGCGTGGTCGAGAACCTGGTCGTGAACGCACTCGACAGCATCGGCAACGGCAGCGGCACCGTCACGGTCACGACGGCTGCCGAAGTCACTGCCGACGGCTCACGCGTCGTGATCAGCGTGGCCGACACGGGCAGCGGCATTGCGCCCGACGATCTCGACCGCATCTTCGACGACTTCCACACGACCAGGCCGCACGGCACGGGGCTCGGACTCTCGATCGTGCGGCGGCTCGTCAATGACATGGGCGGGCGGATCCGCGTCGCGAGTGAGCCGGGTCGCGGCGCGACCTTCCGCATCGAGCTGCCGGAGGCGGGGTGAGCGAACGCATCCTGATCGTAGACGACGTCGCCGCGATGGCCGAGCAGTACGCATACGACCTGCGCCGCCTCGGGGGCTACCGCACCCGTACCGTCGCCAGCGGCCGGGATGCGATCGCTGCGCTGGTCGAGGAGGACGTCGACTGCATGATCCTGGACCTCGAGATGCCGGGCATGGACGGGTTCGAGGTGCTGCGCACCATGCGCGAGCGCGGCCTGGACGTGCCCGTCATCGTCTATACCGGGACCGGCGACTTCGACCGCTGTGTGCAGGCGGTGCGGCTGGGCGCCTGGGGCTTCATCGACAAGGCCGAGCCGATGCAGCGTGTCGTGCAGGAGGTGCGCAACGCCCTCGAGCGCGGCCGGCTCGAAGGCGAGGTCAAGCGGTTGCGGGCGCGCGTGGAGGGGGAGAGTTCGCTGATCGGAGACGGCAGCGCCATGCGACGTCTGCACGACGAGATCCGTCGCCTCGCACCGATCCCCAGTCCCGTCCTCATCCTCGGCGAAAGCGGATCCGGCAAGGAGCTCGTCGCCCGCGACCTGCATCGCCTCGGCACCGAGCCGAAGGCGCCGTTCGTCGCATTGAACTGCGCGGCCCTGCCCGAGTCCCTCGTGGAAAGCGAGCTGTTCGGCCATGAGAAGGGCGCCTTCACCGGCGCGGACCGCGCGCGCCGCGGTGCGTTCGAGCTCGCCGGGCGGGGTACGCTCTTCCTGGACGAGATCGGAGAGCTGCCGCCCGCCGCACAGGCAAAGCTGCTGCGCGCGCTCGAGGCCCGCGAGATCACCCGGCTCGGCGCCGAACGAACCACGCCGGTCGAAGCGCGCGTCGTCGCCGCCACGCATCGTGACCTCGAGGCCGACGTCGCCGCAAAGCGATTCCGCCAGGACCTCTACTACCGCCTCAACGTGCACGTGCTGCGCGTACCCGCGCTGCGCGAGCGCTCGAGCGACGTCCCCCTCCTCGTCGATCATTTCCTGCGTTCCATCTGTGAGCGCTTCGGCATGCGCACGAAGCGGATCGACGACGAGGCACTCGCTCTCCTCCAGCGCTACGACTGGCGTCGCAACAACGTTCGCGAGCTGCGCAACATCGTCGAGCGGCTCGTCATCGCCGCGGACGACGACCTCATCCTCGCCGAGCACGTGCCGCCCGAGATCGTTGCCCCGGAAGGAAGCGAGTCGCCCACGTTGCAGGCGCGCCGCGCGGAGGCAGAGCGGCAGATCATCGTCGATGCACTCGACCGCAACGGGTGGCACATCACGAATACCGCCCGCGAGCTGGGACTGGCGGATCATGCAAGTTTGCTGAAGGTCATGCGGCGACTTCGCATCGAGCGGTCGTGAATCCCTGATATTTTCAACCACAGAGAACACGGAGCCCACGGAGTATTCCCCGAGTGCAGCCCGCGCACATCGGCCGCATGGCTTCGAGTACACGCAGACATGCCGTGGTAGAGCGTTATCAGCCGTCTCAGTTTGTTCTCTGTAGCTCTGTGTCCTCCGTGGTTAACCGATGTCATACGTGTCCATGCGGACACATCAGTCGCTGAGCCACGTGTCCGGGAGTACACGAAATCGACCTGGCCGGACCTCCGATCTCCGCCTCCGGATCTTCATAATCATCACGGACACAACGACATACAGCTGACCGGGCAGCTCCTTCCCGGAACGGTCGCACGCTTGCCTTTCCCTGGCGCCGCTGGACAACGCGAACCGCGCCGAGGGCGCACGAACAGGGGAGGAAGACATGCGGATCACGCACTTCAACGGGATGAACGGAATCGCCGCAGCACTGACGCTCGCGGGGACGGTGCTGGCCTGCGACGGCGGTGAGTCGGTGCCACGTGAGCGGCGGGTGGCAGCGGCCGCGCCCGTCTCGCAGCCGGTCACCGCCACGCCGGTGATGGATGTCGACACCATCGAGAGCGCGACACCCACCGTAACGGTGCCGGAGAACGTCACGTACTCGGACGCGGAGGCGGTGTACCACGCGGGGCGCTACGTCGACGCGACGGAGATGTTCGGTGTGTACACGACGACGCATCCCGGGAACGGCTGGGGTCACTACATGCTCGGGCTGTCTGCCTGGAAAGCGGGTGACGCCGAACGTGCGATCGCAGCGCTGGAGAGGACCGTGGAGCTGGACAGCGCGAACGTGAAGGCCCGCACCAATCTCGGCCGCGTGCTGATCGAGCAGGGCAGGGCAGAGGAGGCGCTCGCCCAGATCGAGGCCGCGCGCACGCTCGAGCCGCAGTCCGCACCGGTACTGCGCGTGATGGGCAACGCTCTCGGCGAGCTGGGCCGCGCAGAAGAGGCACTCGTCGCGTACCGCGAGGCACTTGCCATCGATCCGGAGGATGCCTGGTCGATGAACAACTACGCGCTGCAGCTGATCCGGCTCGGCCGCTTCGAGGATGCACTGCCACCGCTCGCCCGTGCAGTGGAGCTGAAGCCCGGCTCGGCGCTGTTCCAGAACAACCTCGGCGTCGCACTCGAGCGCTCGGGCGACCTGGTGTCTGCAGCCGCGGCCTACGAGGCGGCCCTCGCCGCCAACGACGCCCACGAGCGCGCTCGCGTCAGCCTCGCCCGCGTACAGCAGCGCATCAGCGGCGAGGATACGGCGTCGACGGATCTCGGCGCCCTGGCGATCGCGTTCATCAGTGAGGTCGAGTCCTGGCGGATGCCTGCCATGGAGGCGGTCGGCGTCCGGTGAGCTCCGGATACCGTGCGATGACGCACAGGGGGAACCGGGGAACGTGCACGGCCCCGCACCGATGCTGGTGCGGGGCCGTGCTGCGTAATAGCGGCTGCGAATGGAAGGCGCGTTCGCGCGCGGATCAGGTTGCGGAGATTTCCGCTTCAGGTGCCGCGGATGCGGGAGGCGGCGCCACGACGAGCGAGCCAACACCGAAGAGCAGCTCGAGATAGTTCCGGAACTGCCGCAGCTGACCGGGCAGCAGGGCAGCTTCCCGCAGCCCGCGCGCCAGCACGAAGCCGCCCTCGATCGCGGCGACCAGGCCGTCCGCCAGCTCGTCGGCTGTCACATCCAGGCGCGGTGGCTGCTGCGCCATCGCAGCCCGCAGCCGGGCAGCGACCAGCTCCCGCCAGACGAGCAGCTCGCGCCGGATCAGCGTGTGTACCTGCTCGTCGAACAGCGCTGCCTGGTAGCCGAAGGATGCGAAGAGACAGCCCGTTCGCTCGAGCGGCAGGTTCGACAGCGCCTCCTCCGCCAGCCCCACCATCAGCAGCACCTGCTGAACGGGGTCCCTGCTCAGCCGCTCCGCTCGCGCGATGGTCTGCTCCAGCATGCGACGGTCGCTCGTCGCATAGCGCTCGACCAGCGCGAGGGCGAGGTCATGCTTGGTGGGGAAGTGGTGGAACAGTGCGCCCTTGGTCAGGCCCGCCGCCTCCACCACGGCCTCAACGGACGTCGCGCCGTACCCGCGCTCCAGGTACAGCTGCTCCGCGGCGTCCAGCAGCCGCTCGCGCGTGTCCGCCCCGTTCTTCTGCATGCCGGACTTTAACATACCGCGTGGTATTTCGCAAGAAAGCGTCGTCCCGGAATATGAATCGCTCGTCCCATGGTGCTTGAGCAAGTCGATCTGTGCCCCTACATACCGCACAGTATGCTCGCAGATAGAACGACGTCGTTGTGTGCCGCTTCCGTGGGGCGCGGCCGAACGACGTCGTTTGCCTTTTCAGTCCCCGTTCAGGATGGAGACCATGAAGCCGAAGTATGTACTGATTGCCGCCGTGCTGATGGCCTGCGCGCCGGACACGGTGGACGCGCAGCACACCGGTCACGCGCCGGCGGATGTCCCGTTGTATGACAACCTTGGAACGCACGCGTACACGGTTACGACGAGTCAGCCGCGGGCACAGGAGTATTTCAACCAGGGGCTGCGGCTCTACTACGCGTTCAATCATGCCGAAGCGATCCGCGCGTTCCGTGCTGCCGCGGCGCTGGACGACACGTGTGCAATGTGCTGGTGGGGGGAGGCACTGTCGTACGGGCCGAACATCAACCTGCCAATGGACAGTGCTTCGGGCGCCGCGGCCTATGCGGCGATTGCCGAGGCGCGGGCGCGCAGTCAGCATGCGAACCCGCGGGAGCGTGCGCTGATCGAAGCGCTGGCGACGCGCTACGCGGCGGTGCCGGCGGCAGACCGCGCGTCGCTGGACTCCGCGTATGCGCGGGCGATGGCGGCGGTGGCCGCGCAGTATCCGGACGACAGCGAGGTCGCGTCGCTGTACGCGGAAGCGATCATGGATCTCAGCCCGTGGAACTACTGGGAGCGGGACGGCTCGCCGCGGCCGCAGACGAGTGCGCTGCTGAGCGCGCTGGAAACGGTGATCGAGAGGGCGCCGAACCATCCGGGCGCGAACCACTTCTACATTCATGCAGTGGAGGCGGTGGACCCGGAGCGAGCGGTGAGTGCGGCGGAGCGGCTGGCGGGGCTGATGCCGGGTGCAGGCCACCTGGTTCACATGCCGGGCCACATCTACGTGCGCGTGGGCCGCTACCGCGACGCGATTGCCGCCAACGAGCATGCGGTGCACGCGGATGAGACGTACATCCGTGATCAGAAGCCGGCGTTCGGCGTCTATGTGGCGGGCTATTACCCGCACAATTACGACTTTCTCGCGTTTGCCGCGAGCATGATCGGGCGACGTGAGCAGGCGATCGGCTCGGCGGACAGGATGATGGAGCTGCAGCCCGAGGAGATGCTTGGAGCGCCGGGGATGACGTTCATGCAGCATCACCGCACGCGCAGGCTGCAGATGCGGGTACGGTTCGGCGCATGGGACGAGCTACTTGCCGAGCCGGCACCGCCCGCCGAGTTGAAGCACGCACGAGCGATGTGGCATTACGCGCATGGCCGTGCGGCGGCCGCGACGGGCGACCACGCCGCAGCGGAAGCCGACCTCGCCGCCGTTCGCGCGGCCGCCGGGGATCCCGCGCTGGCGGACGAGCGCCTGGAGTTCAACACGGCAGGCGCAGTGCTCGCGATCGCGGCGGACGTGCTGGCGGGGCACATTGCCGCGTCGCGCGAGGACTATGAGACCGCAGTGGCGCACCTGGGCAGGGCGGCGGAGGCAGAGAGCGCACTGACGTACGGCGAGCCGCCGGACTGGTCGATCCCGGTTCACCAGGAGCTGGGCGCGGTGCTGCTCCTTGCAGGCAGGCCGGCGGAGGCGCAGCGCGCGTTCGAGAAGGACCTCGCCTTCTTCCCCGAGAACGGCTGGTCACTGCACGGGCTGGCCCGTGCGCTGCGCGCGCAGGGTCGCACGGGGGAGGCGGACGAGGTGGAAGCGCGCTTTGCACGCGTATGGGAGGGTGCTCCGATCGGAGCCGGCCGGCAGTAGAGCACGGCGACGCACGCCATCGAACGCGTCGTGATCATAAGCGGGCGGCCCGGCACCACCGAGGGATGCCGGGCCGCCGTTCGCGCGTCCGGGTGCCTTACCGCAATTTCAGTCCGTCATTCCTGAACGCGCTGCAGCACGCGCTGCATGCGTGCCCGGACGTCCTCTGCCAGTGGCCGGATATCGTCACGTCCGGTCAGCCCCAGGGCGGGGACCGGGTCCATGATGCTGACGACACTGCTGTCGTCATTCTCCGCATACACGACGACGTTGCACGGCAGCAGCAGACCGATGTCGAGCTCTGCCGTGAGAGCGCGGTGCGCGAGTGGCGGGTTGCATGCGCCCAGGATGATGTAGGGGCGGAACTCGACGTCCAGCTTCTTCTTCAGTGTTGCACGCACGTCGATTTCGGTGAGCACCCCGAAGCCTTCCGTCGCGAGCGCCTCGCGCACGCGCTCGACTGCAGCATCATACGGCACGTCGATGCGGGTACCGAATCCGTAGGACAGCGTGATGTCGTTCATGGGCAACTGGACTCACTGTTCGAGGAGCGCACGCCGGGTCGCGCACGCGACGTCATGCGAGCTGAGCTTCGCCGGCCGGGATCGTGATGCTGAAGAGTGCGCCGCCGCCGGGCCTGTTCTCGGCGCCGATGCTGCCGCCGTGAGCTTCGACCACACCGCGCGCAATTGCCAGGCCCAGCCCGGTGCCGCCGGGGCTCGAGCGGCGGCCCTGCCAGAACGCGGCGAAGAGGTTCGGCAGATCCGCGGGGGGTATGCCGGGGCCGGTGTCGGCGACCGTGTAGCGCACCCAGCCGTTGATTTTGGTGCACTGCACGTCGATGGAGCCGCCGCACGGCGTGTAGCGGATCGCATTGTCCAGCAGGTTCGAGAGCGCCTGCTGCAGGCGGTGCCGGTCCCCCCGGATCAACGGCAGGTCCGCGTCCGCGAAGAAACGCAACGCCTGGGAGCTGGCGGCGGCGCGCGTCGCATGCATCTCGACCGCATCACGCGCAATGTCGGCGGCCGGGAGCCACTCCTGGTGCAGGTTGAGCTGCGACGACTCGAGCCTCACGACATCCAGCAGATCCTGGATCAGGCGGTCCATGCGCAGCGCGGAGCGCAGGATCACGTTGAGCTGGCGGGTGCGCTGCTCCTCGTTCATGGGGAGCTGCAGCAGGTCGACGCTGGTGACGATGGTGTTCAGCGGATCGCGCAGGTCGTGCGCGACCGCGCCGAGCACCTGGTCCCGGACGGTGAGTGCCTGGCGCGCTGCGCGCACCTGGTTCAGACACGTGTTGGCGAGCGCCCGCACGAGCTCCCGTGCCTCGTCGCTCATGCCATGCGCAGGATCACAGGAGGCAGCGATCAGCCGTTCGGCAGCGAGCGCGAGCTGCTCCTCCTGCTCTTGCCGCGGCCGTGCAGTCGTAGCGGTGGACATGCGCACCTCCAGTAACGGGCTGCGGAGGGTCAACTTCTATAGTACCTCCGGCCTGTATTCCGGTCGTAGGAGTTTTCCTTACGTGCTGTGGGGAATTCCCTGCGCTCCGGCCGCTGCCGCCGCATTGTGCGCCGTGTCGCCGGCCGGGGCTCGATGGACACATCCGGAACGCGGCAGACCGGCAGAGAAAGCCCTACGTGATGTTCGTCGTTGTCCCGGCAGATTCCCTGTCTCGACCTGGGTATACTCACGTGTGCCGGACAGCTGCCCCCGCAGCGCGCCGGCGGCAGGGAGTTGGACGTGTACGGCAAGCAGACGGTGCAAATCGAGCCGGAAGGAGGAAATCGCGTGAGCGTCGACAGGGTAAAGCACACAATCGACCGAATCGTGGCCGGCACCGACTTCAGTGCGCAGTCGCTCGACGCAGTGGAGTGGGTGTGTTCGCGGTTCGCGCCCGACGCGCGGTGCACCCTCGTGCATGCGCTCGAGGTGCCGCCTGCGCCGGTGTTCCTGCGCGGCGTTTTTCCCTCACGTGACGAGGTGGTCGAACGCGAGCGGGTCGCGGCGCTGGAGCGACTGAACGCGCTGGTCGCGGAGCGGGGCTGGCAGAACGTGAGCGTCGAAGTCCGTGACGGCCGACCGGACAGGGTCATCGCGGATGTGGCGACGAGCACCTCCGCAGACATCGTGGTCGTGGGTGAGCACTCGCGCCCGCGCGGTCTCTGGCCCACGCTGGGCAGCACTGCGGAGGCACTCGTGCGCTGCGCGCCGGTCCCCGTTCTGCTTGCGCGCGCCGTGCCGCCGCACGCGCCGAAGCACATCCTGGTTGCCGTCGATGATTCGGAGCCGGCGCGGGCCGCAATGCGCTGGGCGTGCGGCTTTGCACGGGCCTTTGGCGCACACACGACCGTCTACCACGGTTTCCGTCCCGTGTACCTGAACCTGGCCGAAAGCGTATCCGGGATCGCTGCCGGGAAGCGACTGCGGCAGCAGCAGCTCGAGCAGGCAGAGGCGTGGGTGGAGCAGCAGGTGGATGACGTCGGGTTTCAGCAGGACGCGCTAACGATCCGGGTGCAGGAATCGGATCCGGCGACCGGCGTCATCTCGGCGCAGCGCGGTTCCGACGTGGATCTCATCGTGATGGGAAGCAGTGGCGCGGGTGGGGCCGGACGTCTCCTCCTCGGCAGCGTCGCGGACGGGGTGCTGCGCGGTTCGTCGTGTTCGGTCCTGGTCGTGCGCTGACGACCAGGCTGCTCGGCGCACCCATACGCCGGGCGCAGGCTCAGCGCGCGCCGCGCTCCCTGTCACTGGACGTAGCGATCACGGATCGCCGCGATCATGGCGGTGCGGGCCGCTTCGATATCCGCATCCGGGTCGTTGTGAAACCAGCGCTCGATGCCGCGCAGGCGCGAGCCGAGCTCGTCATCGGCAATCACTTCGAGAACCCAGCGGGAAAAGTCGCCTGCCCCGAGGTGCTCACGCAGCACCCCACTCGCGGCGCTCCTGATCTCGTCGCGGAACTCGGCAATGTTCGCGGCACTCGGGCGGTCCCCGTTGGCATGCCCGAAGTAGAACCGGAAGTTGGACGGCACCTCCGCATGCAGGTACTTCTGCTGGTGCCGCACGTGCGACACCGAGCGCGGAGCGATCTCGAATCGCAGCACGCCATCCGCCGTCGCGAGCAGCGCCTCCCCCGGCTGGAGCACGAATGGCTGCTCCGCCTGGTCCGCATCCTCCGGACCGCCGGCAGGGATACGGGCGAGCCGCTCTGCGCCCGGCAGCGCGAGGATGACATCGATGCCCGTCAGCAGGGGACCCGGCAGCACGGCCGGCCGGTGCGTAACCAGGCAGTGCGCGATCGGGGTTTCCTCCGGCCCTACCGTCAGCCCCTCTTCCGGGAGCAGCTGGTCCGCCTCCTCGACCACGATCCAGTGCGGGTACCCACGCTCCCGACGCAGCCGGTGCAGCTCGCGGATCACGGCGGAGGTGTACGCACGTTTCTCATCCGCCTCGAGCAGCGACATGTCCATCACGACGCTGCTGAACCGGTTGCGCACCAGGGCGGCAATGCGCTCCGGGCGCGGCAGCGGCTCCAGCCCGCCCACCGTGACGACGCCGGCCAGCGTTTCGAGATTCGCGTGGTCCCCCTCTGCGTCGAGCACGCACACCGCGTACTGGCGGCTGACCAGGCGCTCGACGATCAGCCCGGCAAGGCGTGACTTGCCCGAGCAGCTCGCGCCGGCAATCAGCACGTTGACGCCCGAGCCCGGCAGCAGTGCAGGGGTTCCGTCTGCGCTGCGCCCCAGCTCGATCTGCCACCGCTTCGGCCGCACGCTCAGCTCACCACGCAGGACCGGCCCCGCGAGGAATTCCGCGACGCCCTCACCGTTCGGCTCATCCAGGCAGAGGTCCGCATGGATCTTCAGCCCGGGCACGGCGTCGCCGACGGCAACTCCGATCTCGCACGCCTGCAGCAGAGAATGGTCGTTCTCGGCGTCGCCGATGCCGATCGCGGAGTGCCGTGACACTTCGAGCAGTCCGAACGCATGCAGCAGCCCCGATCCCTTGGACACGCCCGACGGCAGCACCATGAGCGCGCCCCTGTTGTAGACGAGCTGCGCTTCGAGTCCGAGATCCTCGATCGCCGTGCGGACCTCAGGGGCATAGTTCGCATCGGTCCCGATCAGCACGCGTCCGCGCTGGAACGGGACACACGCATTCGCGAGCACCGCGTCCAGCTCTTCCGGCAACGCCTCCGCCGACCAGAGGATCTCGGATGCCATCACGATGAGGCCTCCGTTCTCCGCAACGATCGCATCGAAGTGCCGGTCCACGTCCGGGAAGACCGCTCGCAGCTCCTCCACGCGACGGCCCGTGCAGAGCAGCACCTTTCGCCGCTGCCTGCGCAGCTCGGCGATCGCATCCAGCACCGGCGGATGCACGCGATCATCCCGCGCGATGGTGCCGTCGTAGTCCAGCGCGACGACGCGGAAGGTGTACGGCATGGCGCTTCTCCCTCGTGCCCTCTCGTCCCTCAGCGGCTGTGAACCGAGGCGGAGCCGCACGGCAGACATACCCACTCGAATCTAACGCACTCTGCCGGTCTACCGGTGAGGAGGGGGCGCATTCCGTGTCCGCAGGACCGCTGCGGATCGGTGGTCGTCCTCGTGGGAAATTCCGCCCCATCGAATGGGGAATTCCCCGACAGCGGACGGGGTGGGCGTACGGCATCTTGGCGGGCGGCAAATGAAGGACGCCCCGCCCGGACAGGCTCGCGAGGAGCATCCGGACGGGGCGTCGAATGGGCCAGGGTAGAGTTGAACTACCGACCTCACGCTTATCAGGCGTGCGCTCTAACCACCTGAGCTACTGGCCCGTGGGAGACCAGAAACATAAACACAGGGCGGAAGCCTTGCAACCCGCGGAGGGCCCTTTTTCCGTCGGCGGGCGGGCACGTCCGGCACCCCGAGAGGTACACCATGTCGAGTTCGCACAGCCCGGCGGCGAGGCCGGAGATCACGAGCGATGCGCCGGAGCGTGAGCTTGTCGACGGAGCATGGCGGGAGCGCTGGTCGCTGGCGCGTCTCGAGCGCGAGTACATCCTGATCGTGCTGAACGAGATGGGCGGGCATCGCGGCCGCACGGCGGAGATCCTGGGCATCGATCGGCGCACGCTGTACCGCAAGCTGCGCGAGTTCGGTATCAGGGGTGCGCGGCAGGCGCGGCGCGATGCGGATGCGGGGGAGGCCTCGATGCGCGTGTCACGCGCCGGGGACTAGCGCGACACCACCAGGAGGGGCCGTGCTGTCACAGACCGCGGAATACGCGCTGCGTGCGGTGTTCTACCTCGCGGAGCGGCCGGAGCAGGGGCCGGTGCGCGTGAACGACGTCGCCGAGGCGCTCGCCGTTCCGCAGAACTACCTGTCGAAGATTCTGCACGTGCTGGCGCGCGAGGGCGTGCTCTCGTCATTGCGCGGGCCGCACGGAGGCTTCCAGCTGGCGGTCGCGGCGAGCGATCTGCGGCTGATCGACGTGGTGAGTCATTTCGACGAGCTGACACTGGGCCGTCGCTGCGTGCTCGGCAGGCCGAAATGCAGTGACGCGAATCCCTGCGGTGCGCATGCGCGCTGGAAGCCCGTCGCTTCGCAGATCAGCTCGTTCTTTCGCGAGACCACGGTCGCGGATGCGCTGGCGAGTGCGCGTGCGATGGGCCATTCGGCGGCCGGCGCGGAGGTCCCGCTGCCTGCGCTGAACGGGCGTGGTCGTGATCTCGCGCCGGCCCGGAGCCTCGAGTCGTAGCGCTACAGGATCGGTCGGCCGATCGCCATGATGCCGCCGACCACCAGCACGATGGTGGCCAGCACGCCCGCGATGCGCAGTCCGGTTGCGGGCTGCATGCGTTCACGCTCGCGGTTGCGTGCGGCGACACCGAAGCCGTGCGCGACGGCGACGGCAAGGAGCATGGTGAAGATGTGCCCCATGAGCTGCGGATAGAAGCCGCGCAGCAGCAGGAGCACGATGCCGACGACGACCTGCAGGTCGAGCAGGCCCACGAAGATCATGTAGACGCGGTCGTGCGCGCGGCTGGCGGGCCGGCCGGGCCGGCCGGCCATGATCGCAGCGACGAGTGCGACCAGTGCGGCGAGCAGCACGAGGTAACGCACGCCAGAATGCAGACCGAGAACGAATTCGAGCACTGAGCCTCCGGGAAAGTGGCGCGCCGAAAGTAGGTGCCGGGTGCGTTAATGAAAAGCCTGTGCTGGCGCGGCCGCATCGTTTTTCGTACTCTACCGCGGTCGAGGCCGGCGCGCCGGCCCGTCCACGCACTTCCTCCACAATCAGGAGCCGCCATGCGGAGAGCCTGCCAGCGTACACTGGTTGCCCTCCCGCTCGTGTTCCTCCTCGCGTCTGGCGACGCGGAGGGGCAGAGCCGGGTCACGACACCGGAACAGCACTTCGGTCATGCGATCGGGAGCGACTACTGGCTGCCCGACTACACGGCATTCCAGGCCTACTGGCAGAAGCTGGCAGGCGAGTCGGACCGGATGGTGCTCGACACGATCGGGACCACGGCCGAAGGCCGGCCGCAGCTGATGGCGATCATCACGTCGCCGGAGAACCATACGCGGCTGGACCGCTACAGGGAGATCGCGCGCCAGCTCGCGCGGGCCGAGGGGCTCACCGATGAGCAGGCGCGCGCGCTCGCACGCGAGGGGAAGGCCATCGTCTGGTTCGACGGCGGTCTGCACGCCACGGAGGTGCTCGGCGCATCCCAGCTCACCGAGACGGTCTACCAGCTGCTGAGCCGCGACGACGAGGAGACGCTCCGTTTCCTGGACGACCTCATCATTCTGGCGGTGCACGCGAACCCCGACGGAATGGAGCTCGTTGCCGACTGGTACATGCGCGAGCCGGTGCCGGAGAAGCGCTCGACCAGTGGTGTGCCGCGCCTGTACCAGAAGTACGTGGGGCACGACAACAACCGCGACTTCTACATGTCGACGCAGCCGGAAACCGAGAACATGAACCGCGTCATGTTCACGGAGTGGTTCCCGCAGATCGTCTACAACCATCACCAGACCGGCCCGGCCGGTACCGTGATGTTCGCACCGCCCTTCCGCGACCCGTTCAACTACAACCTGCACCCGCTGATTCCGGCGGGCCTGGACATGATCGGCGGCGCGATGATGACGCGCTTCGTCGCGGAGGACAAGCCGGGCATCACGAACCGCCTGGGCGCGAACTACTCGACCTGGTGGAACGGCGGGCTGCGGACGATCACGTACTACCACAACATGTACGGGCTGCTGACCGAGACGATCGGCAACCCGACGCCGATCGAGATCCCGCTGATCGCGCGGCGCCAGCTCGCGAGCAACGATCTGCCGTACCCGATCGAGCCGCAGGTCTGGCATTTCCGCAACTCGATCGACTATTCGGTGACGGCGAACTACGCGGTGTTCGACATCGCTTCGCGTCGGCGCGAGCAGTTCCTGTACAACATCTACGTGATGGGGCGCGACGCGATCGAGGAGGGCAGCCGCGACACGTGGACGACATGGCCGCGCGAGATCGCCACGCTGGACGAGTCGTTGCGTGATGGTGGGCGTGAGAACGGCAACGGCTTCCGGGGTGGTGCCACCGGTTCACCCGCGGACTTCGAGCGTCACCTTCGCCGGCCCGAGGACCGCGAGCCGCGCGGCTACATCCTGCCGTCCGATCAGCCGGACTTCCAGACGGCCGGCAAGCTCATCGAGGCGCTGCTCGAGAACGGCATCATCGTGCACCGTGCGACCAGTGACTTCACGGTGAATGGCAAGCAGTACCCGAGCGGCTCGTACGTGATCAAGACCGCGCAGTCGTTCCGGCCGCACATCATCGACATGTTCGAGCCGCAGGACCATCCGGACGACATCCCCTACCCGGGCGGGCCCCCGACGCCGCCGTACGACGTGGCCGGCTGGACGCTTGCCTACCAGATGGGCGTCGACTTCGACCGCATCCTGGACGGCTTCGACGGACCGTTCGAGCGGATCACGGGGCTGGACGCGCCGCGCGTCGCCGGTCGGGTGGAGGACGCGCGCGCGGGGTGGTTCCTGAGCCACGAGGTGAACGACGCGTTCACCGCCGTCAGCCGCCTGCTCGCCGGCGACCAGCGCGTCTACTGGCTCACGCAGCCGGTGAGCGTCGATGGCACGACCTGGCCGGCCGGCACGTTCTGGATCCCCGCGCGCGGCAATGCACGTCGCATCATCGACACCGCGGCCCGGGACCTCGGCCTCGTCTTCGAGGGTGCGCAGCAGGCTCCGGCGTCCTCGGCGCTCCAGCTGCGCGAGCCGCGCATCGCGCTCGTCGATCGCTACGGCGGCTCGATGCCGTCCGGCTGGACCCGCTGGATCTTCGAGCAGTTCGAGATGCCGCACACCGTTGTGTATCCGCAGGAGCTCGACGCCGGCAACCTGCACCGGAAGTACGATGTCATCGTCTTCGTCGACGGGCTGGTTCCGCAGTCGGACCAGGCGGGCGGCTCGCGCGGCTTCGGCAGCTTCGACGAGAGCACCGTGCCGGCGGAGTTCCGGAGCTGGCTGGGCAGTGTCACCGTGGAAAAGACGGTGCCGCAGCTGCGCAGCTTCCTGCAGAACGGCGGCACGATCCTGACCATCGGCTCTTCGACCGCCCTGGCGCAGCATCTCGGGCTCCCGGTCGCGAGTGCTCTTGTCGAGAACGTGAACGGCACGGAGCAGGAGCTGCCACGCTCGAAGTTCTACGTGCCGAACTCGCTGCTCGAGGTGGCGGTGACGGAGGAGCATCCGCTCGCGCACGGCATGGACGAGCGTGCGATCGTCGTATACGACAACAGCCCGGTGTTCCGGATCACGGGTGATGGGGTCACGCCGATTGCCCGCTACGACTCGGCGACGCCGCTGCGCAGCGGCTGGGCGTGGGGGCAGCAGTACCTGGAGAACGGCGTGGCCATTGCAGAGGCGCAGGTCGGCGAAGGGAAGCTCTTCCTCTTCGGCCCGGAGATCGTGTTCCGTGCGCAGCCGCACGGCACGTTCAAGTTCCTCTTCAACGGCATCTACTACGGCACGGCGGAGGAGGCGCGCCTGCGCTGAGCCGGTGACGCTGATCGAATGATGGAGAAACGTCCGCACGTTGCGGGCGGGGAAGAGCGCGATCAGATCGATCGCGCTCTTCTGCCGTTCGCGCCACTGCTCTATATCGCCTGGGCCGACGGCGAGCTGACCGCCGAGGAAGCTGCCGTGCTGCGCCGGCGCCTGGACGAGGCCGGCGTCGAGCCGCGCACCGCAACGGCCCTGGCACGCTGGCTCGACCCTGTGCATCCGCCGACGCCCGAAGTGCTCGAGGCGCTGCTGCTCGATGTCCGTCGTGCGGCCTCCCGGCTCGGGCAGGGCGAGCACCTGTCGATCGCGACCCTGGCGCGCGCAATCGGTCGGGCGGAGGGCGTCAGCGCCGACGAGCAGACGCTGCGCGCGGTGAAGGTGGTCGAGGACGCGCTCGGTCTGCCCGACAGCGAGAGCGCCCGTGCGCTCCTGAGTGATGCGCTGGCCGAGCCGGCGCCCGCGGCGGCCGCGCCCAGCACCGCGACGCAGCCGCGTGACGTCGAGGCGATCGCGCGGGTGCTCGGCGGACCCTCGCGCGCGTTGCGCACCCGCGTGCTCGAGCGACTCGCCCGACCGGACTTCGCGCACATGGCACCGGACTCGCCAACAGCCGAACGCCGCGAGCGGGTCCTCGCGTGGTGCCACGCGCTCGCGGATGAGGGGTTGCCGGCAATCGCGTATCCGCGCGAGTTCGGCGGCGACCACGACATCGTCGCATCGTTCGCCGTGTACCGCGCCATCGCCAGCCACGATCTCTCGCTGTTCACGAAATACGGTGTCCAGTTCGGCCTGTTCGCCGGCAGCATCTACCAGCTCGGCACACGCTCCCATCATGAGCGCTACCTGCAGCGGGCACTCACGCTGGAGCTGCCCGGCTGCTTTGCGATGACGGAGACAGGCCACGGCTCGAACGTACGCGACATCGAGACGACCGCGCGCTACGATGCGGACAGCGGCGAATTCGTGATCCACACACCGCACGAGCGCGCACGCAAGGATTACATCGGCAACGCAGCCGTGCACGGCCGCATCGCAACGGTGTTCGCGCAGCTCGAGACGCCCGGCGGCCGCCATGGCGTGCACGCCCTGCTGGTTCCGATCCGTGACGCGGAGGGCAGGCCATCCGCCGGCGTGCGCATCGAGGACTGCGGGGAAAAGCAGGGCTTGAACGGCGTCGACAACGGTCGGCTGTATTTCGACAACGTGCGTGTGCCCCGCGAGAACCTGCTGGACCGGTTCGGCAGCGTCGATGCGTCCGGCGCGTACTCGAGCCCGATCGCGAGCCCCGGTCGTCGCTTCTTCACGATGCTGGGAACGCTCGTCGCGGGGCGCATCGCCGTCGCCGGCGCAGCAGCCAGCGCCGCACAGACAGCACTCACGATCGGCATCCGGTACGCAGCACAACGGCGCCAGTTCGGTCCGGAAGGTTCGCCCGAGGTGCCGATCCTGGATTACGTCTCCGTTCAGCGGCGGCTGCTGCCCGGCCTCGCGACGACGTACGCGATCGAGCTCGCGTTTCAGCACCTGACGCGCAGCTTCGCTGCCCAGGACGAGGACTCGGCGCGCGAGGTAGAAGCTCTCGCCGCAGGGCTCAAGGCTTACGCGTCGGATCATGCCGTCGCCGCGATCCAGCACGCGCGCGAGGTCTGCGGCGGGCAGGGCTACATGGCTGAGAACCGGCTGCCCGCACTGCGCGCCGACGCCGACGTCTTCACCACGTTCGAGGGCGCCAACGCGGTGCTCTATCAACTCGTCGCCCGTTCGCTGCTCGGCAGCTACCGCGCACAGTTCGGCGAGCTGCGACCGCTCGGCATCGCACGCTACCTCGCCGGCCGCGCGGCGACCGCCGTCACGGAACGCAACCCGATCGCCACCCGGCGCACCGACGAGGAGCACCTGCGCGACGCCGACACGCAGATCGCCGCCCTCGAGTACCGGGAACAGCGGCTGCTCGCCTCGCTCGCACGGCGTCTGAAATCCCGCATCGACGGTGGGATGGACGCCTTCCTCGCGCTCAACGAGTGCCAGGACCACGCGATCCACCTTGCCCGCGCCCACGTCGAGCGCGTGCTCCTCGGGCAGTTCGTCGCCGCCACTGCCGACGGCGACGTCGCTCGGCTCGAACCCGTACGCTCGCTGTTCGCGCTCTCCGCCATCGAGCGCGACGCCGCCTGGTTCCTCGAGGCCGGTTACATGGAGCCGGTCAAGACACGGGCAATCCGGGCCACAGTGAACCAGCTTCTCGCACTGAACCGCCCGAGGGCCCTGGAACTGGTGGGCGCATTCGAGCTGCCGGCGGCGGTGGTGGCGGCGCCCATCGCCTTTCCCATTGGCTGACAACAGGTTGCGCACCCGGCTCCGGGCTGGCCCCGGCGCTTCGTATACGATTTCCTTGTGCCGCGGCGAACCCCGGCGCAATCATTGGAGATCAACTGAACAGCCGAGGGTGTTGAGGCCCGCCATGACAGAAGCAGCGACAATCGATCGGTCCGGCGCGCATCGGGTGACAGCGCTCGAGCGGGCCTTCCGCACGCTGGCGCGTGACGTCCCCGGGATGACCGTCGACGTGGTAGGTCACGTACGGGGGCAGCGCCGGCTGGTGCATCCGGTCGCGGGGTTCACGGTGCGACTGGACGACGCTGCATCCGGCACGGGTGCAGCGCTCTACGTCTCTGCGGCCTACGGCGAGCTGTCACTCTGGCGCGACGCCAAGCGCGACGGCGTGACCGCCAAGGAGCATTTCACCGTCCGCCTGAACGACGGCTTCATGTGGGGCGACTCCGAGTATCCGGATGCGGCGCCGCTGGCCGCGGATCTGCTGGGGTACCTGCAGTTCAACCTGGACCGGGTACGGGAGTCAACGGCTTGATCCTTTGGTTCTACCACCGAGATCACTGAGAGCACCGAGGAGGAGCTGAGAACGGGTATTACGAAACGAAGATGAGCAGGTCCGCCGCGGCGAGCGTTCATTCCCAACGTCTGGCCGCACGGCAACGGATTTATTGTTTGTTGCCGCGCCTGCTTCACAGACTTCCCACCCTCCGTAATTGAATCGCGTCCCCGGAGCACGCCTCAAAGTTCGTTCTCTGTGACCCCCGTGCTCTCCGTGGTAGATACACGAACCAGAGTCACTCCAGCACCTTCGGCTCATGCTCCGGCGGCGGTCTGCCTGGCCCGTGGTCGCGTGAGCGCTCGATCCGGACGCCCTCGATCGATTCGGGTCTGACCCATCCCATGGAGGCAGCGTGCCGTGCGGCGGCGACGGTGTCCTCGACCAGGACGAGGGTGCTGCCGGCGTCGTGGACCTCCTGCGCGAGCTCTTCGATGGCGGTGCGTCGCTCGGCGTGGCCGGTGACGTCGCGGATGTAGATGCCGAGGATGCGGCGCGGGTAGTGCGCGACGATCTCGGCGTAGATCTCCGGGTCCTGCTGCCCGCTGTCGCCCAGGAGGAGAAAGGGCAGACCGGGATAGGTGTCGAGGATCTGCCGGATAGCGTCCAGCTTGTGAGAGCGGTGTCCGATGGGCAGGCTGCTGCCGCGGATGCCCCAGTCACGGAGGAACAGCGGGCCCATCGGGATGCGGCGGTGCTCGAGGAACTCGGTGATCACGTCGTAGAGGTTCCACGGGCTGCTGGACACGTAGAACACCGGGTTGGCAGACGTACCGGTTCCGCGGTGCAGCGCCTGGTAGAAGCCTGCGACGCCTTCAAAGGGCAGGCGAGTGCGCGCGTTGGTGAAGAGAACGCCGCGGAGCATGCGGAGCATGTGCGTGGCGTCCGTCCGAATGACGGTATCGTCCAGGTCGCTGATGATGCCGAAGCGCGCGGTCGTTGCGGGGATCAGCACGTGCGTGGTCGTTGTGCTGACGGGTTCGTCGTCGGCGAGCAGGTCGAGCTCGACAGGGTGCCAGAGGCGCTCGTGCGAAAGCGGCTCCGCGGGCGCGATCCAGGAGCGGAAATAGCCCTCGTCTCCGGAGACGGCTTCCCGTGCAGCCGCGTCGACCCGGACGCAGACGCGCGCGCCGGCGATCTCGTCGCTCTCCATGCGACGGTACGTGTTGGCGAGGTTGCGCCACCACGGATCCTGCTCGGCGGCGGGCCCGAGCGGCTGGCCGCGCAGCACGCGACCGCTCACGAAGACCTCGTCGGGGGTGCCGTACCCGCGGTATCCGACGACGTAGGTCGTGTCGGGTCCCGCGCCGCGCACCGCGTCGATAGCGCTGCCGACACCCCGTGCTGCGCGAAGCAGAAAGCTGCGCCGTCGGGTCATGCGTGGCGCGGCGCGTCGTGCGCGTCGAACTCGTCGTAGCGCGGTGGCTCCGGCGGCGCAAGATCGATCGTGAAGGTGGTGCCGCTGCCGACCTGGCTCTCGACTTCGAGCGAATAGCCGAGCAGGTGACAGAGGCGTCGCGAGATCGGCAGGCCGAGGCCGGTCCCGCCGTAGCGCCTGGCGGTCGAGCTTTCCGCCTGCTCGAAGGCCTCGAAGATCGGCCCGAGCCGGTCCGCCTCGATGCCGATCCCGGTGTCGCTCACGAGGATCCGGCGCGGAGCGAACGCCTCGGCGTCGACTTTCACCGTGACGTGGCCGCGCTCCGTGAACTTCACCGCATTGCTGACCAGGTTGATGAGCACCTGCTTGAGGCGCGCGCGATCGGAGTCGATCGGCGCGATTCCGCCCGGCACTTCCGCGCGCAGTGCGAGCCCGGCAGGCATCTGTCCATCCCACTGACGCAGCACCTCGTCGATCAGCTCGCTGAGGGAGAACGTCGTGATCTCCAGCTCGATCTTGCCCGCCTCGATCTTGGACAGGTCGAGTACGTCGTTGATGAGCGTCAGCAGGTGCCCGCCGTTCTCGTTGATGCGTTCCAGGTAGACCATGTCCTGCGGCCGGAGATTTCCGCCCTTGTTCCTGAGCAGGATGTTGGCGAACCCGATGACGGAGTTGAGCGGTGTGCGCAGCTCGTGACTCATGCGCGCCAGGAACTCGCTCTTGGTCCGGTTCGCCGCTTCCGCGCTGTCCCTAGCCGCGCGCAGCGCCTCCTCGGACCGGCGCTGCCCGGTGATATCGCTGAACACGGCGATCGCATAGGCGACGCGGCCGGTTACGTCGTAGATCGGGGCAGCGCTCACTGCGACGGGCACGACGTGGCCGTTGCGGTGGACTTCGGCATCGTCGATCGTGCTGCGGAACCCGGCGAGGGCCTGCACCAGCGGCAGCTCGGACGCAGGGTAGAGGGAGTCGGTGCCCGCCCGGTGGATCTGGTACGTCTGGTTCATGTCCTCCGGCAGTGCGTCCGGCACGATCCCGCGGCCCAGCAGTGCGCGTGCGGCGGTGTTGGCAAAGCGCGGCCGTCCCGCTGCGTCGATCACGTACGCGCCGACGGGCAGGCTTTCCATGAACTGGCCGAGCACCGCCTCGCTTTCCCGCAGCGCGCTCTCCACCCGCTGCCGGTCCGTGATGTCGCGACGGATCAGGTGAGTCGAGAGCAGGACGAGCAGCAGGCCGAACAGCGCGCTGCCGACGACGACCGCCTGCGCGCTGCGCGCGCTCAGCTCCGCCTGCTCGCTGCGCTCCTGCAGCAGCACGCGCTCGCGCCGCTCGAGCGACGTCGCGAGGGCACGGACCGTGTCCATCACCTCGCGCCCGGCACCGTCGAATACTCCGGTCCCGGCTGCATCGGGGCCGCTCGCGTCGTACGCAGTGATGCCTTCGCGGATCATGGCCATGCGCTGCGCGATGAGCGTGCCGAGGCGCGAAAGGCGTCCGGTCCCTTCGGTGTCGGCGAGCCGCAGCTCACGCAGCCTCACCAGCTCGCGCGAGATCTCCCGGTGTGCGCTCTGGAAGCGGGCGAGGTAGTCGTGGTCACCGGTGATGATGTAACCGCGCTGGGCGGACTCGGCGTCGAGCAGCAGCGACTGGGTGCGCTGCAGTGACGCGAGCACCTCGTGGGTCTCGGCGACCGCGGCCGCATTCGCCAGGGAGCGCGTCATGGCGCGGTACGAGACCGCGCCGATCAGCACGACGATCGCGATTCCCGCTACGAATCCGACGTTGATCTTCTCGGCGGTCGTCAGCGCCACGTTGGTATCAGTCGGTGCTGTCCACGACGGAGCGGACCTTGGTGATCAGCATGTCCACGGCCACCCGGTTCTGCCCGCCCTCCGGTATGATGACGTCGGCGTACCGCTTGCTCGGCTCGACGAACTCGAGGTGCATGGGCCGGACGTTCTCCGTGTACTGCCGGATCACCGATTCCGCCGTGCGGCCGCGCTCGCGAATGTCGCGCAGCAGCCGGCGGATGAAGCGCAGGTCCGCGTCGGTGTCGACGAAGACCTTGATGTCCATCAGTTCGCGCAGCGCCGCGTCCCACAGGATCATCAGGCCGTCCACGATCACGACCCTGGCCGGCGCGACGTGCTGCTTCTCCGCGCGGCGAACGTGAGAGGTGAAGTCGTAGACGGGTACCTCGACCGGCTCGCCGCGCCGCAGCTGCTCCAGGTGCCGGACCAGCAGCCCCGTCTCGAGCGCATCGGGATGGTCGTAATTGGTCGAGGTCCGCTCCTCGAGCGGCAGGTGACTCGCGTCCCGGTAGTAGCTGTCGTGATGGATCACCGCGACCTGGTCGGCGCCGAGGGCACTGACGATCTCGCGCACGACCGTGGTCTTGCCCGAGCCGCTGCCGCCGGCGACACCGAGAATGACCGGCCTCACGGGTGCGTATTCGCTCCATTCATGGCGCGCAAGGTGTCGAAACAGCGGCCTGCGCGAAAGGGCGAGCGCCGCGCCGCGCGGCTCAGCATGGCCCTCTGCCGCTGCGGGTCAGAGTGACTGGACGCGGCGGTCAAATCGTGCCGGTCTTCCGCCGCCGCGCCGGGGGCTGCACTATACACCCGCACTCCACCACGAGGTGAATCGCCATGCCGAAGCGTCTCGTCCTGCTCCTCTCCCTCCTGTTCGGTACCGGCTGCTACAGCTACAGCGAGGCCGCCATCGAGGACGTTGCGCCCGGCACGCCCGTCCGACTCCGCGTCACGGGGGCAGAGGCCGACCGCCTCGCGGAGCTGCGCATGAGCGACGACCGCGAGGTGCCGGGCACGCTGCTACGCCGCGAGAACGGCGCAATCCTGCTGGACACGCCCATCGCTGCGGCGGATGCGACGTCGCGTGCCGGGCGACTCACGCAGCGCGTCGAGATCCCGGTCTCCCAGGTGCAGGACGTCGAGGTGCGGCGTCTCGACCGGCTGCGCACCGGTGCGCTGGTCGGCGCCGTCGCGGCCGCCGCGGTCTTCATCGTGATGGAAGGCTTCGGCTCCGGAAACGCAAACGACGACCGCCCGCCGATCGAGAATCCCGAGATGCGTCGAGGACCGGCCGTGCAGATCCGCGTGCCGATCGGCTTCTGACCGCTCACTTCCGGAACTGCAATTTTACCGCAGAGAGCGCAGAGCACGCTGAGGAACGAAAGGAGTCGTGCGGCAGAGACGCGATGCAGCGCTTCCGCGACGCAGGTTCATTTCAAAACAAAACTAAAGGGTGACCGGCGTTTGCCGGCCACCCTCCGTTTTTCAGTTGATCAGGAATAACTCAATTCCGTTCTCTGCGACCTCAGCGCTCTCTGCGGTGAAAAAAGTGTAGTCACGGCTGGTCGGGCACGTTCGGATTGGACTGCCGCTCGTTCTGCGGGATGTCGTAGCAGAGTGAGCGCTCGGCGACCAGGTACGATGCCGGGTTGCCCGGCTCCTCGAGCGGGTGCAGATCGCCGGGCACATTGTCCTGCTCCCAGCGGCGCAGGTCGCCCATGCGACGTCCCTCGAGCCAGAGCTCGATGCCTCGCTCGCGCTTGTAGTGCGTCCACGCCTCGTCGAGCGAAGCTGCGGTGAAGGCGGGCACGCCGAGCGCGGTGCGCCGCGCGTTCAATGCGTCCATCGCGACCTGCCACGCGCCGTTGCGCAGCTGGTTCTCGATCTCCAGCAGTCGCATCTCGCGGCCGGACGACAGGTTGATGTCGTCGTCCTCATCGTCGTACTTCAGCTGCTGATAGAAGGGCACGCGCTGGTTGTCCAGGAATGCGAGTGCAGCGTCCCCCTGCGGGAATCCTTCCATCAGCCCCCACGGCGTGCGCGGGTCACCGGTCTGCTCGTAATAGTCTTCGTACACGGTGTTCCATACGGTGACCGCACGGTATGGCTGGTTCGCGCCCGCGAAGTAGATGCGGTTGTAGTGCGACTGCTGTGTGTTGTGGTAGCCGAGCTGGAAGACGAACTCGTCGGGTACCACCGCGGCGTCCTGCATCGCACCGGTCCAGTCGCCGAGGAACGCCCGGACGGATGCGCGCCCCGCGTGCGCCGCGGTCACCACGTTCGCGAGATCGGGGCTTCCGCCTGCCACCTCGATGGCCGTCGTGAACCAGTCCTCGGCGCGCTGGAGCCAGACGGAGCCATCCTCCACGCTGCCGCCGTCGATCACGGCCTCGCACCAGTTCTCGCCGAGCAGGCGGTTGGCGTAGCCTGCCCACAGTGCGGCCTCCGCCGAGGGGCGGTAGCCGTTGACGTTGCCCTCGCGCTGGGCGGAGAACCGTTCGAAGCCGCTTTCCGCGATGTAGCGCGAGCGCTGGTGCGGCGTCCAGGAATCGGCGTGCTCATCGTCGAACAGCAGCCGCCCGACCTGCTGGTTGGCGGAGATGCCGAAGGAGGACGTCGAGCCGGCGGGGAACAGCTCGCGGGTCACCGCCGACGTCGTGTACGCGACCTGGTTCAGCGCGTCCATCAGCTCGAGTGCCGCACCGTTTGCGTACGCCTGGTGTGCCTCCGGGCTGTCCAGGAAGTCATCCGGCGTGGGCCCGGGGTTCTGCACGTCGAAGTCACAGCCACCAGCGATCACCGCGACAGCCAGGATCGCGAGCGCGTTGCGCATGCTCAGCATGATCGTCTCTCCCGGTTCGTAATTCGCGGTGCGCATCAGAAGTTCACCCGGATCGATGCGACGAAGCTCGCCGCAGGTGGGATGTGCTCCGTGATGGACGGGTTCTGTTCACCGAAGCCCGCATTGGACACCATCTCGGGATCGAAGATCGGGAAGTCGTCGTTGCGCCAGCGGTAGAAGTTCTGCGCCGACAGCGTGAGCATGGAGCTGCTCGTGCGCGGGATCAGCGTCCCGAGCGGCACCTGCAGCGTCACGTCGCGGATCTTGGCGAAATCCGCCTTCCACGCCATCGTGCCGCGCACGTAGAAGCGGCCGTCGCAGAAGTAGCGCCGCTCGGCCGTCGCCTGGTCGCCGTTGCCGGCATCGGTGAGCTGGTAGTAGTCCAGGCATGTCGGCCACCGGATGCCGCGGTTGACCGCCTCGTTGGTCGGGCCGTCATAGATCCAGTGACCGCCCATGTACTCGGCGCGGGCCGACAACGTGATGCCGCGTGGCATGCGCAGTGTGGGCGCGATGCCGAACGTCAGAGTCGGCTGCTGGGGTCCGAGCGGTACGTCCAGCTCGTAGCATGCGCTGCCGGCGTCGAGTATCGCCTGCGTGCAGCGGACCGGGTCCTCGAGGCGATCGCCGTTGTGGATCTTCACGCCGCGCAGCACCATGACCGGCAGCCCCTCCTCGACCCATCCGCCGCCTGCTGCGAACGGAACGGCAGCGCCCAGGTCGATGACTTCCGACTTGTTGGTGTAGAGGTTCGCGCCGATGTCGAAGCCCCAGTTCTGACGGTCCAGCAGGGCAGCATTGACGTTCAGCTCCCAGCCCTGGTTCTGGATCGTGCCGACGTTCTCGAGCTGCGTCAGCGCGAACCCTTCCGACGGCGGCTTGCGGACATTGAAGAGTGCATCCGTCGTGCGCTGGCGGTACCAGGTCACTTCCGTGCTGACCCGGTTGTCGAGCACGGCCCAGTCGAAGCCGACCTCGGTCTCCGAGGTGCGTTCCGGGCCGAGGTCTGCGTTGCCGAGGTTCGCCGGCGTGTACGCCGGGTCGCCGCCGTACCCGACCGCGTCCCATGTGCGCACGGCGTCGAACGTTCCCGGCGCGCGCCCCGACTGGCCCCACGCGGCGCGCAGCTTCAGCACGCCCAGCGACGGGCTCCAGAACGACTCGTCCGAGATGATGTAGGAGCCCGAGATCTTCGGGTACGTCTGCAGGCCGAGATCCTCGCCGAACGCCGAGTTGCCGTCCACGCGGACACCGACGGTGAGGAAGTAGCGGTCGAGCAGATTGAAGAGCGCCTGGCCGAAGAACCCGGCGTTGACGACCCGCTCGCGTGTTTCCCAGCTCAGGCGGTTGGCGCCCGCGTCGATGTCAGGGTCGCCCGGTCCCGCGAAGTTGGTTGCTTCCGCCTGCACGCGCCGGTCCTCGGTCGTAACACTCTGCCCGCCGACCGACAGCGTTGTGCTCAACCCCTCCCGGATGCCGAGCTGGTAGTTCGACGCGAAGTCAGCCGTCAGCGCCGTGTACGTGTTGTGCGATGTGTAGAGCTTGCCCGTCGGAAGCTGGCGGTAGCCGTACGGCCGCAGGCTCCGGTTGTCCTGCACCGCCTCGTCGTAGCCGATCGTGAAGCGGTTCGTCCACTGATCCATCGGGTGGAAGTTCAGTGTGCCGCCCAGGATGAAGCGGTCGACACGTGTGGTCGTCTCCTGGTTCAGTACCAGTCGCACCGTGTCCGGGTCGCCGTTGGAGAAGTAGTTCCGCTCGCGACGATACGCATTCAGGATGAGCCCCTGTGCGTTGTTGCCCGCCGGTGTGTTCGAGATGTCCGTGCGCGTGTAGCCGGAGTTCACCTGCACGGTCAGCATGGAGAGCGGCGAGAAGGTGAAGTTGCCGCGGATCGCTGACTTCTTCTCCTCGTCGAGCGGCAGCACGCCCTCGTTCTGGTCGTACTGGCCCGACATGTAGTACTGCAGCGCCTGACCGCCACCGGACACGCTGAGCGCGTACTTCTGCCGGTGCCCGTCGCGCAGGTAGGGCTCCATGTTCAGCCGCTCGTACGAGTACTGCCCCTGCGGTATGTCTGCGAACGTCGGATCACCGGGAGGCCGTACGTCCACGTCCGGCGCGAACGGCATCAGGCGGTTGAAGCCCTGGTCGACCTGCATCGACCACTGCGCTGCACCGGCACGGCCGCGCTTGGTGAAGATCTGGATCACGCCAGCCGCGGCTTCGGTGCCGTACAGCGTCGACGCGGCCGAGCCCTTGAGTACCTCGATCCGCTCGATGTCGGCAGGGTTGATGTCGTTCAGCGGAGAGGCCGTGACGTTGCCGCCGCGGCCCGCGCCCTCCGTGGGCGAGATGTTGCGGGAGTACGCGTCGCTGCGGATGCGCACACCGTCCACGTAGATGATCGGCTGGTTCGACTGCGACACCGAGACTGCGCCGCGCAAGCGGATCTGCGCGCCCGAGCCCACGGCGCCGTTGCCCTGGCCAACCAGGATGCCGGCCGCCTGCGACTGCAGCAGTGCATCGACGTTCGCCGGCGGTGCAGGCAGTTCCGTCACGTTGATCTGTGCCACCGTGTTGCCGACCTCGCGCCGGCGCGCCGCGCCCGCTGTGCCGGTCACGACGATCTCGTCGAGGCCGAGGGCCTGCTCCATCAGCGTGAAACTGACCACCACGCTTGCGCCCGCCTCCACCGTGACCTGCTGGTCGACGCCCTGGAAGCCGATCCGCTCCGCGCGCACGGTGTGGGTGCCCGCGGCCACGTTGGTGATCAGGAAGCGGCCGCTCTCGTTGGTGAGCGTGCCCTGGTTCGTCGCGGAGATGTAGACCTGCACGCCCGGGATCGGTGCGCCCGACCGGCCCGTGACCTGGCCGGTGACCCGCCCGTTGTCCTGTGCTGCCACGGGTCCCGCGGCGAGGAGTGCAACGAGCAACGACAGTGCTGCCCCCCGGAGACGGCGTGTCTCCGGCCGAGATGTGATTCTCATTCCGGCGCTCCTGCTGGAGGGGAACGGTACGACGGACCCGGCGCTGCCGGGTCGTGGACACAGCTCTGCGAACTGCGTATCCAGCACGCCCGCGTTGACGGGCATCTGTGCTCGTATGCGATCTGCAGTGTTGCGCGCACCGCAGATCTGCCGGAAATGAAACGCTGGCAGGTTGATTCGGCTTCCAGTGTGATCCCGGCAACGGGTGGAAGTCAAGCACCGTGAGGGCGGTGCAGGGCGCCGCCGTTGCGTCGCCACCCGCGCGCGTGAGCCCTAGTCCCTCGGGGTGGTTCGTGCCATACTACCGGAAAGGTCCCCGAACCGTGACGAATATGCCGAATACCAAGCCATTCAATGCCCGCGCGACGCTGGACGTCGGGGGCAACCGCTATGACATCTTCCGCCTGGATGCCGTCGAGCGTGCCGGCTACACCATCAGCCGGCTGCCCTACTCGCTCCGCATCCTGCTGGAAAACCTGCTGCGTTACGAAGACCGGCTCGCGGGGGCCAGCGAAAGCGTCGAAGCGCTCGCGACGTGGGACCCGAAGGCGCAGCCCGACCGGGAGATCAGCTTTACCCCCGCCCGCGTGCTCCTCCAGGACTTCACCGGCGTGCCCGCGGTCGTGGACTTCGCCGCGATGCGCGACGCGATGGAACGCATGGGCGGCGATCCGAAGAAGATCAACCCCTTGCAGCCGGCCGAGCTGGTGATCGACCACTCGGTGCAGGTGGACGAGTTCGGCACGCGCATGGCGTTCCGCTACAACGTGGACATGGAGTACCGCCGCAACGGCGAGCGGTATGCGTTCCTGCGCTGGGGACAGAAGGCCTTCGAGAATTTCCGTGTCGTACCGCCGGGCACCGGGATCGTGCACCAGGTCAACCTGGAGTACCTGGCCCGCGTGGTGTTCCAGCTGGAGGCGCAGAACGGCGCCGCGCCGCAGCTCTACCCGGACACTCTGGTCGGCACTGACTCGCACACCACGATGGTGAACGGACTCGGCGTGCTCGGCTGGGGCGTGGGCGGCATCGAGGCGGAGGCCGCGATGCTCGGCCAGCCGGTCGCGATGCTGATCCCGCAGGTGGTCGGTTTCCGCATGACGGGCGAGCTGCCGGAGGGGGCAACCGCGACCGATCTCGTGCTCACGGTCACCGAGATGCTCCGCAGGAAGGGCGTAGTCGGCAAGTTCGTCGAGTTCTACGGCCCCGGCCTTGCCAACCTGCGCCTTGCCGACCGCGCGACGATCGGCAACATGGCACCCGAGTACGGTGCGACGTGCGGCATCTTCCCGGTCGACGCCATGACGCTCGATTACCTGCGCTTCACCGGTCGTTCCGAGGAGCATGTGCAGCTCGTCGAACGCTACATGAAGGAGCAGGGACTCTTCCGCACCGAGGACACGCCGGACGCCGAGTACAGCGACACGCTGGAGCTGGACCTTGCGACGGTCGAGCCGAGCGTCGCCGGCCCGCGCCGGCCGCAGGACCGGCTGCAGCTTTCCGAGGTGAAGCCTGCCTTCCTGCAGTACCTGGACACCCTGGTCGGCAATGGTGGCGAGACCACGGCCGGTGCAGCTGGCGGCGCCACGGCGGTCGCGCCGGCGCATGCGCATCGCGGCGTGGACGTCGTGCTGAACGACGAGACGGTCCGGCTCGAGGATGGCGCGGTCGTGATCGCCGCGATCACGAGCTGCACCAACACGTCGAACCCGTCCGTCATGCTGGGCGCCGGACTCCTCGCGAAGAATGCCGTGGCGCGCGGACTGCGCAGCAAGCCGTGGGTCAAGACGTCGCTGGCCCCCGGATCCAAGGTTGTCACCGACTACCTCGCCGACGCGGACCTGACGCAGTACCTCGAGCAGCTCGGCTTCGACCTGGTCGGCTACGGCTGCACGACGTGCATCGGCAACAGCGGCCCGCTGCCCGGCCAGATCTCGCAGGCGATCGCCGACGGCGACCTCGTCACGGTGTCCGTGCTGTCGGGCAACCGCAACTTCGAAGGGCGCATCAACCCCGACGTCCGCGGCAACTACCTCGCCTCACCGCCGCTCGTCGTCGCGTATGCGCTGGCCGGCCGCATCGACATCGACTGGTACAACGAGCCCATCGGCGAGGACCGCGAGGGGCGATCGGTGTTCCTGAAGGACATCTGGCCGACGACGGCGGACATCGAAGCTGCTGTCAAGGGATCGGTCAAGCCCGAGATGTTCACGCGCCAGTACGCGACGGTCTTCGAGGGCGACGACCGCTGGCGTGCATTGCCGGCGCCGGAAAGCGACCTCTTCGAGTGGGACGACGCCTCCACCTACATCAAGCACCCGCCGTACTTCGTCGACATGCCGCGTGATCCTGCGGCGGTCCAGGACATCAGCGGCGCACGCGTGCTCGCACTGCTCGGCGACAGCATCACGACCGATCACATCTCGCCGGCCGGCTCGATCAAGGCCGACAGCCCGGCGGGCAGGTACCTGCGCGAGCACGGCATCGAGCCGAAGGACTTCAACTCGTACGGTTCGCGCCGGGGCAACCACGAGGTCATGGTGCGCGGGACGTTCGCGAACATCCGGCTGCGCAACCAGCTCAACCCGGAGATCGAGGGCGGCTGGACGACGCACCTGCCGACCGGCGAAAAGATGCCGATCTTCGACGCGTCGATGCGCTACCAGCAGGAGGGCACGCCGCTCGTGGTGGTCGCGGGCAAGGAGTACGGCTCCGGCTCCTCGCGCGACTGGGCGGCCAAGGGCCCGCTGCTGCTCGGCATCCGTGCGGTCATCGTCGAGAGCTACGAGCGCATCCACCGCTCGAACCTGCTCGGCATGGGCATCCTGCCGCTGCAGTTCCAGCCCGGTCAGACGTACACGCAGCTGGGCATCACGGGCCGGGAAGTATTCGACATCCATGGCCTGGACGCCGCGCTCAGCCGTCCGGAAGGCCCGGGCACCGTGCAGGTCATTGCCCGCAACCCGGATGGCGGTGCGGACATCCGCTTCGATGCCGTGGTGCGCATCGACACGCCGCAGGAGATCGCGTACTACCGCCATGGCGGCATCCTGCAGTACGTGCTGAGGCAACTGCTCAGGGCGTGATTCCTGTGTTCCTGCTCGAGTGAATCGAGCCCGTCAGGTCTGTTGGCCTGACGGGCTCGAATCTTTGCGGTGCCGAGTGAACGGATTCTTATTACCGCGAGAGCGCAGAGGACGCGGAGAACTACGCTGAGTCCCTCAGCGCAGTCTCAGCGATACCTCCGCGCCCTCAGCGGTAATAACAGGGCACCGATGCCAACGAAAACTCTGTGTTGCTCCGTGTTCTCCGTGGTAGAAAAAAACTAAGTCCAGCCACGCGCGACGACGGGCCAGCAGCGCTCGATCGATTCACCGCGGACGCCGTACACGCGGGGATGCAGGTTCACCGACACGCACACGTGATTCGGCACGATCCGGACCCTGTCGCCTACCTGCGGCCGCCAGTCCGTGCCGGACAGATCGAGGATGCCGTGCTCTTCCGACAGGCCGCTCACCACGACGTCGGGGCGGTCGAGCAGGGCGCCGAAGCCGCGTGCGTCGGGGCCGCGCAGCTCCTCGCGGGACAGCGCCTTGGAGCCGGCGTCGACGACAGCCTGGTTGGGCACCGCGGTGCTGACTACGGTCGCGACGACGGTGTAAGCGCAGTCTTTCCACTCGCACGCGCCGATCGCTTCCGTGGTGCGGTCGTTGTAGACGTAGGTGCCCGGACGGATCTCGTTGACGCCGTGCATGCGATGCGACGCAAACGCGGCGGGGGTGGAGCCGGCGCTGACGATTTCGGGCTCGAGGCCGTGTTCGCGCAGCGCCTCCAGGTGCTTCTGCAGGTCCTCGCTGACCCGGTCGATGGCGGTGGCCTGCTCGCTCACGTGCTGCCGGATGTGTCCGGGATAGAACATGATGCCGCGCCACTCGACGCCCGGGCGACGCGCCGCCTCGGCTGCGAGCTGTGCCAGGCGCCGCGGGTCGGGCTCGCCGACGCGGTGCATGCCGAGGTCCGCCTCGATCAGCACGCCGAACGTGCGGCCCGCACGGGCGGCCGCCCCGGAAAGGGCGTCGAGTGCGGCGGTCGAATCGAGCGCGACGGTCACGCGGACGTCGTCAGGAAGTGCGAGCAGGCGCTCGAGCTTGGGTGCGCCGACGGGCGGGTGTGCGATCAGCAGGTCACGCGTGGCCTCGGTCATGACGTGCGCCTCGCGCAGGGTCGCGACCGTCAGGCCCGCGGCGCCGCGGCGCATCTGTTCGGCGCCGATCTCGGGTGACTTGTGCGTCTTGGTGTGTGGCCGCAGCGCGAGCCCGTGCGATGCGGTGTAGTCCGCCATCCTCGCGAGGTTGGCGTCCATGATGTCCAGGTCAACGGCTGCGGCAGGCGTCATCACACCTGCCAGCGTATCCGGGATCCGCTCCACGCTTCACTCCTTCCGGGGGAATCGCACAACGCCTCGGGCGGGAGAACCTAGGCGGCACCCGCACGGCGAGCCAGCGGCTTGACCCTGCGCCGCGAGGCGGGGTAGCGTTCCGTATGCAACGCAACTTCCTGGTCGGGATGCTGGTGGCCCTGGTGCTCCTCGTCGCAGGCGTGCTCGCCTGGTTGCGCCAGCGCCGCGCAGGGCGCGCCCTGTACCATGAGCGCCTGCTGGACGCGGTCGCCGACGGCGTGATCACGCAGGAGGAGCTCGCGGAGCTGGATGCACTGCGGAGAAAGCACGACCTGAGCAGCACCGAGGCGCGCGTGGCCGCGCTGGTCGCGTACCGGCGGGTGCTCGCGGATGCACTGGAGGATGCGGAGCTGACGCCGGACGAGGATCGAACGCTGGAGCGGCTGCAGGAGCAGCTCGGCCTCGACGAGCGGGAGCTGCGGGCCGACAGGACGCAGCTCTGCCGGGCGCGGCTGCTCACGCGCGTCGTCAATGGCGAGCTGCCGCACGCGGAGATTCCGGGCATCCAGCTCGTACCGGGCGAGCAGGGCCACTGGTTCGTGCGCGCCACCTTCGCGGAACGCACCGGGATCGAGCGTGGAGCGCGGGCGCTGCGTGCCCTCGAGTTCGACGTCGACGCGGACGTCGCGTTCTCGCCGCTCGGCGAGCGCGATGCGCTCGGCCCGCGCGCGGAGATCCTGCCCAGCGACGTCGGGGTGCTCGCGATCACCAGCCGCCGCGTGGTCTTCCAGGGCGCGCGCCGCACGATCAGTCTCCCGCACGCGCGCCTCGCGCTCGTTGCGCTGCACGCCGACGGTGTACGACTCGACGAGGCCCCCAGCAACCACGCCGATCCGCAGGCGGTGTGCACCGCCCGCTTTTTCCTGGTCGACGACCCGGAGCTGACCGCCGCGGTGGCACTGTACTCCGCGCGCCAGCGCCGCGTGGAGATCCGCCCCGCGACCCGCCCGCCACGCACGGCGTAGGGGGTTCCGGACGCAGTGGAAAGGCGCGTCTGCGCAGGGGTTCCGCGGTTGACGCGCACCCCCCGTTCCGGTACATTTCCCAGCTGTACGGCGTCCGAAAGGTGCGCCATGACGGGCCTGTAGCTCAGCTGGGAGAGCACCTGGTTTGCAACCAGGGGGTCAGCGGTTCGAGCCCGCTCAGGTCCATGACCAGGTGAGCCATGATCGACCGGGCGGCCCGATGGGACCGCCCGGTTTCTTTTTCGATGTCCCGGACACCGACGATTCGTGCATAGATGACGGTCAGCAGCATACCGGTCGTGCGGGCTGTGCCTCGCGCGCTCGAGCATCTCGGCGGCGCGACCGTCATGGCGGGGCAGATCCTGCGGGTACTGCCGCGGCCGCGGCTGTACATGACGAGTGCGCTGCAGCAGGCCTACACACTGGGCATCCAGTCGCTGCCGCTCGTGCTGCTCATGGCGTTCCTCGGCGGTGCGGTCACTTCACAGCAGACGGGTGCGCAGTTCTCCGGGGGGCTGCCGCTCTGGGTGATCGGCAGTGTGCTCGCGGCGAGCATGCTGACGGAGCTCGGGCCGCTGCTGACCGGCATCGTGCTCACGGCGCGCGTTGGTGCATCGATCGCGGCCGAGCTGGCCACGATGAAGGTGACGGAGCAGGTCGACGCGCTGATCGCGATGGGGCGAGATCCTGTCGCATTCCTCGTCGTGCCGCGCGTTGTTGCAGGCGCACTCGTCTTTCCGCCGCTCGTCATGGTGGCGGACGCGATGGGCATGTTCGCCGGCTGGGGCATCGGGCTGCTCGCGGTGGATGGCCTGACCACGGCGGACATCGTCTACGGCGCCCGCTTCTACTTCCGCCCCTGGGCGCTCTGGTTCAGCGTGATCAAGGGCGGTGTATTCGGCATCGCGATCACGTTCATCGCGTGCTACGTCGGGCTGACCGGGCGCGGCGGCGCGGAGGGCGTGGGGCGCACGACGACGCTGGCCGTCGTGACGACGACGATCGTGCTCATGATCATCGACGTGCTGATGATTCCTGTGCTGAAGGCGTTCTGATGATCGAATTCCGCAACCTGCACAAGAGCTTCGGCGACCTGAAGGTGCTGGACGGCGTCGACCTGGTGGTGCAGGAAGGCGAGACGCTGGCGCTGCTCGGGCCGTCGGGAACGGGCAAGAGCGTGCTGATCAAGCACGCGATCGGGCTGCTGGAGCCGGACCAGGGCGATGTGCTGGTGGACGGCATCTCCATCGCGACGGCATCCCCGAAACAGCTTCGCAAGGTGCGGCGGGAGCTCGGCTACGTCTTCCAGAACGCGGCGCTGTTCGATTCGCTCACCGTCGCCGAGAACCTGCGCCTCGCACAGGAGGACGAGACCAGGCTCCGCGATCCGGGGGACTGCCGGCGCGAAGCCGCCGAGCTGCTGCGGCGCGTGAACCTGGACGAGAGTGTGCTCGACAAGTACCCGGCCGAGCTGTCAGGCGGGATGCGCAAGCGGGTCGGTGTCGCGCGCGCGATTGCGAGCCGGCCGAAGTACCTGCTCTGGGACGAGCCCACCACGGGTCTCGACCCGGTGAACGCGGACAACATCGACGATCTCATCATGGAGCTGAACAACACGCTCAACGTGACGAGCATCGTCGTGACGCACGACCTGGACACGGCGTTCGAGGTCGGCGATCGCATCGCGCTCCTGTACGAGGGGAAGATTCGCGCGAACGCGCCGCCGGACGAGATCCTGAAGAACACAGATCCGATCGTCGCCCGTTTCGTGCGACGTTCACGACTCGAGGCGGAAGTCGCCTGACGGATATTCATGGACAAGCGCAAGCGTAACATCATCGGACTGGGCGCACTCACGGCTGTCGCCCTCGTGCTCTTCGTCTGGGGCATGTACTTCCTGCTGGGCAATCCGATGTTCCGCGAAGGCATGGACCTGGTGGTCTGGCTGGACGACGGCGCCGGCCTGAAGCGGGGCGACCGCGTGCACATGCAGGGCGTCGAGATCGGCACCGTCCAGTCGATGGCGCTCAATCGCAATGGCGTCTTCGCGGGGCTGCGGCTGAACCAGGTGCTGGAGCTGCCCGAGGACACGCGCGCGACCGTCACCGGCGACGTCTTCGGCGCACACACCGTCGACCTGCTCCCGGGCAACGCCCCGGCGGCGCTGGAAAGCGGGGACACGATCCGGGGTGCGCCGGTGCCCGAGCTGCTCAGCATGGCGGGCACGCTGGGCGCACGGGCGGAGGGCGTGCTTTCGAGCATGGACGCGCTGCTGTCACCGCAGACGATCTCGGACCTGCAGGCAACCACCGAGGTGATGCCGGGCGCCGCACGCGAGCTGCAGGCGGCGTTCGTGGAGCTGCGTCGCGCCTCGGCAGCACTGTCGCGCAGCACGGCGAACCTCGAGGACGCGCAGGCAGGCGACCGCCTGGCCGCCGCGCTCGACGAAGTGCAGACGAGCGCGCGCGCGCTCACCACCGCCGCGGAGCGCATGCAGACGTCGCTCGAGAGCTTCGGCAGCATTGCCGGCAAGATCGACAGTGGCACCGGCACGCTCGGCATGCTCGTCAACGACAGCACGCTGTATTTCGAGATGAACAACACGCTGCGCGAGATCCGCGCGCTCGCGACGGACGTGCGTGAGCGGCCGACGCGCTACTTCAACGTGCGGGTGTTCTGAAGGCGCCGTCGCGCTGCTTCAACGTGCGGGTGTTCTGAGGGCGCCGACGCGCTGCTGCGACCCGCCTGTATTCAGCCGCCGTCGCGCTGCTTCGACCTGCGGGTGCTCCGCCCGCCGACGCGCGCGTTCCACACCCGCTTCTCCCGGGCGGCGGCGCTGCTGCCGCCCACTGTCCCGAAAAGCCGCTGGTAGCGCCCGCTTTTCCTCCCGATCGTGCGTGGGGCATGCCCTTTGCCCGCTTTCCCGCGCGGACAGGAGGAACGAGCATGATCACCGGAACGGAAGTCACCGCGATCCGACGCATCTCCGACGACAGGGCGAAGTGGCGCGTGCTCGTGGAAGCCTGGCCCGACGAGCCCGGGTACCGGGGACGCCTGGTGTTCGCACCGGACGGCGCGGACGCGCCGCTCGGCCCGCGTGAAGGTCCGCCCGCGTTGCGTGGTCGCACCCGGGAGGACGTGCTCACGCAGGCCTACGAGATGCCGGAGCAGCGACTGCGCGTGATGCTGCACTCGCTGGGCTGAGCGCGCGGCCCGGCGCCGCGGCGCAGGTCGTACCGGGGTGAGAACGGCGCCCCGACCCCGCTGTTGCATCCCGCTTTCCTCGAACGTTTTCCGGGTGTGTGGTGACGCCGGTTGTGGAGTTCCGGTCGTGTCGCCACGTTGCTGCAGGAGCAGGGCGACCGGTTCGGTTCTTGCGCTTCGATGGCACACGGCGGCGAGCCGCGCCGCCCGGAACGGAACCGTCCGCACCCAGCGGGCAGGGAGCGAGGCAGGTATGACGACGGGTCTCCGATTCATTCTCCTGGTGTTCGCAACGGTCGGCTTTGCCGGGACCGGTGCGTCGCTGGCGATCGCGCGGCAGCGCCAGCTCACCGACGGCGAGCGGGACCTCGGCATGGTGGGCGTTTCCGCCATGCTGTTCGTGTTCGGTGCGCTCTGCACGGCGGTCGGCGCGGGGCTCTCCGGGATTCTCGCGTTTGGCGGTGTGGTCCTGTGGGCCGCGTACGTGATTACGGCGGATCGGATCGGCATGTTCAAGGTTTCCGCGGCCGGTGTGGAGGAGCACACGCCGGCTGAGCCGCGGCAGACGACCTGAGCCGCCAGGACCGGAGGCAGCATTGCGGCCGCGCCCCCCAACGGGCGCGGCCGCTCGTTTTCCCGGATTCGCGCATCCGGGTTCCCGCGTTCGCCAGCGGCCACGGCGCCGCGCGGGCGTGGCCACACGCCGCTCCCGCTCGGTTGCTCCCCCTCTGCCGCGCCCCTAGTTTGCGCCGGCCGCGCAATCGCGGCGGATTCCCCTGCACCTGCTGGACATGGCGAACGGTTCCGAACTGATGGACAGGCTCGTGTCGCTCTGCAAGCGACGCGGTTTCATCTTCCAGTCTTCCGAGATCTACGGCGGCACGGGCTCCGTGTGGGATTACGGCCCGCTCGGCGTCGAGCTGCAGCGCAACGTGAAGGAGGCGTGGTGGCGCTCGATGGTGCACGAGCGTGACGACATCGAGGGGCTCGATGCCGCGATCCTGATGCATCCGCGCGTCTGGGAGGCGAGCGGTCACGTGTCGGGATTCACGGACCCGCTCATCGACTGCCGCACCTGCAAGGCGCGCTTCCGTGCGGATCACCTCGAAACCGCGCAGTGCCCGCGCAAGCCGAGCAAACGCCCGGGCGAGCACAGCGAGTGCGACCTCACCGAGCCGCGCCAGTTCAACCTCATGTTCAAGACGTTCATGGGGCCGGTCGAGGAGGACGCAGCGGTGATCTACCTGCGGCCGGAAACGGCGCAGGGCAGCTACGTCAACTTCCACAACGTCGTCACGTCGGCTCGCCAGCGCGTGCCGTTCGGCATTGCGCAGATCGGCAAGGCGTTCCGCAACGAGATCACGCCGGGCAACTTCATCTTCCGGACGCGCGAGTTCGAGCAGATGGAGATGCAGTTCTTCGTGGAGCCCGGCACCGACGACGAGTGGTACGAGTACTGGAAGGCGAAGCGGCTCGAGTGGGTGCAGTCGCTCGGCATCACGCCCTCGAAGCTGCGCTTCCACGAGCACGGCCCCGGCGAGCTGGCGCATTACGCCAAGACCGCGGTCGACATCGAGTACGAGTTCCCGTTCGGCTGGTCGGAGTTCGAGGGGGTACACAACCGCACCGACTTCGACCTGCGACGCCACCAGGAGTACTCCGGCAAGAAGATGGAGTACATCGACCCGGTGGACCGGAACAAGCGCTACATCCCGTACGTCGTCGAGACGGCGGTCGGCGTGGGGCGCGTGGTGCTGGCTGCGCTCGCTGACGCGTATGCCGAGGAGGATCTCGAAGGCGAGACGCGCGTCGTGATGCGGCTGCACCCGAGGCTCGCACCGACCAAGGTGGCAGTCATGCCGCTCGTCAAGAAGGACGGCATGCCGGAATTCGCCGAGGAGCTGAACCGCTCGCTGCGCTCCGCCGCGATCCCCACGTTCTACGATGACGCCGGCTCGATCGGCCGGCGCTACCGGCGGCAGGACGAGGCGGGCACGCCGTGGTGCGTGACGATCGACGGTCAGACGATGGAGGATCGCACGGTCACCGTGCGGCATCGCGATACGCTGCAGCAGGAGCGCATCGCCGCGGATCACCTGGTGGGCTGGGTGCGCGAGCGGCTCGTCTGACACCGCCGCGCATCCTCGATGTTCCGGCGCGCTCATCGCGCCGGCGGCCGCGTGAGCGGACCGACTGAGCAGCAACGCCCGATCATCACAACACGGGAGCTGTCGTGACGGAACGCAGCGTGAGCTTCTTCACGAGCCGCTTCGGCATGTTCGTGGCCATGCTCGGCATGGCCGTGGGCACCGGCAACATCTGGCGCTTCCCGCGCGTCGCGGCCTCCAACGGCGGCGGCTCCTTCCTCGTCGCATGGGTCGTCTTCCTGCTGCTCTGGTCCGTGCCGCTCATCCTGGTCGAGTTCGCCATGGGCAAGAAGGCACGCTCCGGCCCCGTTGCAGCATTCGGCAAGCTGGTCGGCCGGCGCTACACGTGGATGGGTGCGTGGGTCGCGTGGACCGCGATGGCGATCATGTTCTACTACGCCGTCGTGACCGGCTGGACGATCCGTTACGTCTGGGGCGCACTGGTCGGTGAGCTGGGCACACAGGCGCCGGGCGCGGTCTGGGAGAGCTTCGCGTACTCGCCCTGGGTCGTCGTCTTCCAGGGCATCGCGCTCGGGCTCGCCGTGTTCGTCGTGGCGCGCGGCGTGCGCGGCATCGAGGCCGCCACCAGGGTGCTCATCCCCAGCCTCTTCGTGCTCGTCGTCGTTCTCGCGATCCGCGCGGTCACGCTGCCAGGCGCGGACGCGGGACTGAACTTCCTGTTCACGCCGACGCTGGAGGGCCTGTCCGATGCGAACATCTGGCTGCAGGCGCTCACGCAGAACGCCTGGGACACCGGCGCCGGCTGGGGACTGATCCTCACGTACGCGGTCTACCTGCGAAAGCAGGAGGACACGGCACTGAACGCATTCATGCTCGGGTTCGGTAACAACACCGTGTCCCTGCTCGCCGGGATCATGGTGATCTGCACCGTGTTCTCGATCATGCCGGATGCGGCCAGCCAGATCGTCGGCGCCAGCAACGAGGGGCTCACGTTCATCTGGGTGCCACAGCTCTTTGCGCAGATGCCGGCCGGCCGCTTCTTCATGGTGCTGTTCTTCGTCGCGCTGTTCTTCGCGGCATGGACGAGCCTCATCTCCATGGTCGAGCTCGCGACGCGCGTGCTGCAGGACGCCGGCATCGAGCGCGGGCGCGCACTGCTGATGATCCTCGGCGTTGGTTTCGCGCTCGGCGTGCCATCCGCACTGAGCGAAGACGTATTCCTGAACCAGGACTTCGTCTGGGGCGTGGGGTTGATGGTGTCCGGACTCTTCTTCGCCGTGGCCGTGCTGAAGTACGGCGTGAAGCGCTTCCGTGAGACGCTGATCAACCACGAGTATTCCGACATCCGCATCGGCGCGTGGTTCGACGTCGTGATCCGCCTCGTGGTCGTGCAGGCGATCGTGCTCGTGGCGTGGTGGTTCTGGCAGGTGCGCGCCGAGAACATCTGGGGACCGTTCGGTGTCGCGAACATGGCACTGCAGTTCGCGCTCGCCATCGCGATCTTCCTGCTCTTCAACCGGCGGATCGCGAGTGCATCGGGGGTGTCGGAAGAAGAACCTTTGCTGGAAACGGCCGCAGGCGAGAGATGACTGCCCGCGGCGAACGAACCGGGTGTCGCGTGCAACAGACAGGGGGCGCACCGCCACCATGCGGAGCGCCCCCTCGTTCATGGCACGCGGGCGGAAGCGCAGCAGCGCAGCGCGTCCCGCGTGAGAATGTGGTCTACGCGCGCAGCTCCCGGCTGCGCAGCCCGTCCTCGGCCTCCTCGTAGCGGGCCGTCGCCCGCTCCATCAGTCCCACGCGCACGCCCTCGGGGTCACGGATGATCGCGATGCGTGCGTCGGCCATCTCGGTCGGCGGCAGCAGTGTCGAGGCACCGAGCCGCTCCGCTTTCTCGATGTAGCTCCGCAGGTCGTCCACCTGGACATAGAACAGCGCACCGCTCGGCCATGAGCCGTCGGTTTCCGCGATGCCGCCATTGATGCCATCGCCGGTGTCGACGCGCCGGTACGCGAGCGGCGATTCGTCGACGTGCCAGTCGAACATCTGACGGTAGAAGGTTTCGAGCCGGCGGGGATCGCGGGCGGTGATCTCCCAGTGGACGACGGGCTTACCCATGATGCACACTCCTGCTGCAGTGGGCGCAGCGGACCGTCCGCACGCTTGCGGTGCGGTCCGAGTGGACTCGGATACGGCGGGTGCGGGGTCGTGTGGCAATGACCCGCGGGGTACCCGTAACTTCACCCCGGTTCGCACTCGCTGCAAGGGACGCAAGCCTACCCTGTGTCGGGATTTCACTGATGGATTTCGAACCCTTCCGGAAACACGCAGAGGCCGCCTGGGCGCGCATACCGGACCGCTACAAGGCCGGTGTGGACGGATTGCTCGTTGAGCGAGAAGCGAAGCCGCACCCGGAGCGGCCGGAGGTATTCACCCTGGGGGAGTGCATCACGGAAAGCTACCCGTCGGAGTGGGGAGGCCCGGACACCACGCGTTCCTGGGTCGCACTGTACCATGGTTCCTTCCGCCACGTCGCCGCCGAGGATGACCACTTCGACTGGGACGAGGAGATCTGGGAAACGCTGACCCACGAGCTGCGCCACCACCTGGAGTCGCTGGCGGATTCCGACGAGCTGGGCGACGTGGATTACGCCGTGGACGAGAATTTCAAGCGGCGCGACGGAGAGCCGTTCGATCCCTGGTTCTACCGCGCCGGCGAGCCGGTCGGACCCGGGCTGTACCAGGTCGAGGACGAGATCTTCCAGGAGCACGCGTACCGCGAGCGGGCGCCGCACGTCGATGTAGAGTTCGACGGGCGCCGCTGGCGCGTGGACTGGCCGGCCGAGGACGCCGACGTCGTGTTCGTGGAGCTGGAGGAGGTGGCGGATCCGCCGCTGCTGTACACGCTGGTGCTCGCGCGCCAGGCGGGTGCCTGGCAGGCACTGCGCTCGCTCCTGGCGCGCCGCGCACCGACGATCGCCGAGGTGCCGGGCCGTGCCGACCCGCTCGGGTTGGACCGCCCGACCGGGAGCGGCTAACCTGTGCGCATGAGCACAGCCGATCGTCGTCCGACACCGTGGGCGCTCATCTTTGATGCGCCCTTCTTCCAGGAAGAGCATTTCCCCCGCATCGCGCAGGAGGAGGACGCGCGCGAGGAGGAGGGGCGCGTCGTGGACCCGGCCACGATGCTCGCGCTGCCAGCAGGCCGCGCGCTCCTCGAAGCCATTCTCCCTGACGACGTCCGGGGGCCGGCCGCGGCGCCGGGCCGCTCCGCCAGCGCTGCATCCGCGTTCGTGGTGGATCGCTATGCCGCGCTGCTCTTCGTCGCGTACCGCTTCTGGCGCGGCGGCGGAAAGGAGCACGCCTTCGACGAGGCGACGGTCCGCCCGCTGCTCGAAGCGGGCAGCGCACCGGCGGACTGGTCGCTGGCCGGGGTACCGGAGACCGGTTACGTGGTGCTGCCGCGCAACCTGGTCTGGTCGCGTGTCGAAGACGCTGCCCCGGCAGAGCCGCTGGACGGGTTCTTCTGGGTTCGTTCCGAGGGTGCGACGCCGCAGCTCGCGGTCGTTGCCGCGCTCGGCGTGCGCGCCGAGCGCGGAGGGTTCAGCGTCCTCGATGCAGCAGCACCGCTCCCGCCGGAAGGCCACTTCGCAGCGGACGCGCCGCCTGCGGGCGAGTTCGACAACTTCCTGCCGGGTGGCGAGCTGCAGAAGCTCTTCGGCGTGCGCACCTCGGAAGCGCTGATGCGGCTCGCCACGCTGCTGCTCTGGCAGCTTTCGCAGCGGCAGGATGGATAAGCACGCGCTCGCGCTCGCGCTGGAGGAGATCGCGACGCTGCTGCGCCTGCAGGGCGAGTCCAACCGGTTCCGCGCCCGCGCATTCGCGACGGCTGCGCGTGCCATCGAGAAGCTGGAGGCCGAGCCGCGTGCGCTGCTCGAGGACGACCAGCTCGAACAGGTGAACGGCCTCGGCCCGGCGACTGCCCGCACGGTGCGCGAGCTGCTCGAGACCGGAACGTCGCGCTACCTGGAGGAGCTGCGCACGCGCGTGCCGAGCGGCATGCGTGACCTGCTGGCTGTGCCCGGCCTCGGGCCGACCAAGGTGGAGGCGCTCCACGACCGGCTCGGCATCGACACGCTCGACGATCTCGAGGCGGCTGCGCGGGCCGGGCGCATCGCACAGGTTCGCGGTTTTGGTGAGCGGCTGCAGGCGCGCATCCTGGAAGGAATCGCGTTCGTGCGTGGCGCGAGCGGACGCCGGCGGTATGCGCAGGCGCTGATCACTGCGAACCGCCTGCTGGCGTTTCTGCGCGCACAGCCCGGCATCGAGCGGGCGGAGCTCGCCGGCGAGCTGCGACGTGGCCTGGAGACGGTCGATGGTGCCGACTTCGTCGTTGCCGGCCGCGCGGACACATGCGACGCCGTCATCGAGGCGTTTCTGGGCGTCGCGCCCCCGTCCATGGCGAAGCGCACGGCGGACGGCGCGGAGTCCGTGCTCGCGGACGGACTGCGGATGCGCGTGCGTTGCGTGCCCGAGGAGCGGTTCGCGACGGCGCTGCTCTTCGCGACCGGCAGTGACGCACACCTGCAGGCACTGCAGCAGCGCGCGGAAGGCATGCGGCTCGCGCTTTCTGCGGAGGGGCTGCACAGCTGCAGCCGGCGCGTTCCGGTTCATACCGAGCGCGACGTCTACCAGGCGCTCGACCTCGCCTGGGTACCGCCGGAGCTGCGCGAGGACGACGAGAGCCTTTCGCTCGCCGCGATGGATGCGCTGCCCTCGCTCGTCACATGGGAGGACCTGCGCGGCTGCTTTCACTGCCACACCGTCTACAGTGACGGCCGCGCGACGGTCGCGCAGATGGCGGAGGCCGCGCTCGAGCGCGGGTGGAGCTACCTCGGCATTGCGGACCACTCGCAGAACGCCGGCTATGCGGGCGGCCTGCGCGCGCAGGACCTGCGGCGCCAGCGCGCGGAGATCGATGCGTGGAACGCCCGCAACGGCTCGCGCCTGCGCCTTTTCGCCGGCATCGAGGCCGACATCCTGGCCGACGGCCGCATCGATCTCGGCGACGAACCCGGTGTCCTCGACGCGCTCGACTACGTGATCGGATCGGTGCACTCCAACTTCCGCATGAGCCGGGACGACATGACCAGGCGCATGCTGCGCGCGCTCGATGACCCGCGGCTCACGATCCTGGGACATGCGACCGGCCGGCTGCTGCTCAGCCGCGCGGGTTACGAGCTCGACATGGACGCGGTGCTGGAGAAGGCGGCGGAGCGCGGCGTCTCGGTCGAGATCAACTCCGACCCGCACCGTCTCGACCTGGACTGGCGACACTGGCCGGCCGCAAAGGCCCGCGGGGTGCCTGCGGCGATCAACCCGGACGCCCACGCGACGGAGCACCTCGATTATGTGCACTACGGCATCGTGATGGCGCGCAAGGGCGGGCTCGAGGCGACCGACGTGCTCAATACACGGACACTCGAAGACGTGCAGCAGGCGCTGCTGCGAAGGAAGGCATAAGTGGCGAAGAAGCAGATCGCGAAGAAGCAGTCAGCCAGGAAGTCTCCGCCCCGTCCGCGCTCCTGGCGCGAAAGCAAGGCCGCGCGCAGGGCGCGCGTAGAGGAAATTCTGAAGCGCCTGCACGCGGCATACCCGGACGCGAAGTGCTCGCTGGATTTCCGCAATCCGTACGAGCTGCTCGTCGCGACCATCCTGTCCGCGCAGTGCACCGACGAGCGGGTGAACATGGTCACGCCGGTTCTCTTCCGGCAGTACCCGGCTCCCGAGGACCTGGCCGGCGCGCGCCAGGAGGATGTCGAGGAGATCATCAAGTCGACCGGCTTCTTTCGCAACAAGGCGAAGAGCCTGCTCGGCATGGCCAACGCCGTGGTGGACCGGCACGATGGTCGCATCCCCGAGGAAATGGACGAGCTGGTGCGCCTGCCCGGTGTCGGTCGCAAGACGGCGAACGTGGTGCTCGGCAACGCGTTTCGCCGCAACGAGGGCGTGGTCGTCGATACGCACGTGACGCGCGTGTCGAACCGGCTCGGCCTGACGAAGAACACGGACGCGGTGAAGATCGAGAACGACCTGATCCCGCTCGTGCCGCGCGAGGAGTGGACCGACGTGTCGCACCTGTTCATCTACCATGGCCGCGCGATCTGCAAGGCCCCGACACCGCGCTGCGAGGAGTGCATGCTGACCGACATCTGCCCCAGCTCGCGCGTGTGAGCGCGTCGTGAGCACGGACTCAGCGGCGCGCAACGCGCTGGCCGGCGAGGCGAGCCCGTTCCTGCAGCATGGCGCCACGCAGCCCGTCGACTGGATGCCGTGGGGGAGGGAAGCGTTCGAGCGAGCGCGCGCCGAGGACCGGCCGGTCCTGCTCGACATCGGCGCCGTGTGGTGCCACTGGTGTCACGTCATGGACGCGGAGAGCTACGACGATCCGGAAACGGCAGCGCTGATCAACGAGCATTTCATCGCGATCAAGGTCGATCGCGACGAGCGGCCCGATGTCGATGCTCGCTACCAGCGTGCCGTGCAGCTCATGACGGGTCAGGGCGGCTGGCCGCTCACGGCGTTCCTCACTCCCGACGGTGACGTCTTCTACGGCGGCACCTACTTCCCGCCGCGCGACAGCCACGGCAGACCTTCCATGAAGCGCGTGCTCACGGAGCTGGCGCGCCTCTGGCGCGAGGACCGCCAGCGCGCGCTGGAATCGATGATGTCAGTGCGCGAGAACCTGGCGCGCGTCGCGGAAGCGGAGTCGCAGCCCGGCGAGCTGGATCCCGCAGTGCTCGAGCACACGCTCGAAGAGCTGGCACAGTCGTTCGATTTTCGAAACGGCGGCTTCGGCCGTGCGCCCAAGTTTCCGAACGCGCCCGCGCTGGAGCTGCTGCTCGATCACGCTGTCGAGAACGACATTGCCTGGGCGCAGCGCGTGGTGGTCGAGACGATGCACGCGATGGCGCGCGGCGGGATCTTCGACCAGCTCGGCGGCGGGTTTCACCGGTATGCGACGGACGCGCGCTGGCTCGTGCCGCACTTCGAGAAGATGGCCTACGACAATGGCCCGCTGCTGAGCGTGTACGCGCGCGCGGCCGAGGCGCTGTCGGACCCGGAGCTGCGCATGACGGCCGAAGGCATCATCGCGCACTACCTCGACGTGGCCCCCGTGCTGCGCGACGAGGGCGGCTTTCCGGCGTCGCAGGATGCCGACTACGGCTTCGACAACGACGGCGACTACTGGACGTGGACGCGTGAGGAGGTGCGCAACGCGCTCGGCGGAGACGAGCTGCTCGTGCGTGCGGCCGTCCTCGCGTACGGGCTCGACGACGCGGGCTCCAGCATGCACCTGGATCCGAGCCGTCACGTGCTCTTCCGCGCGGCGGATGCGGACGCAGTGGCGCGCACGCTGGAGATCGACGTCGCCGAAGCGAAGCAGACGCTGGAGGAGGTGCGTGGCCGGCTGAAGCAGGTGCGCGACGCGCGGCCGCGGCCGTTCGTCGACGAGACGCTGTATGCCGACTGGGTCTCGCTCGTGGCATCCGGGCACATCGCCGCGGCGCGCTGGATCGGCGACGATGACGCCGGTGCGGCTGCACTGCGCGCGCTCCACCGCGTGTTCGGCACGGGGTTCGACGATGGCATCGGGCTGCGCCACCGCGTGGGAGACACCGGATCCGGCCCGCTGCTGGACGACCAGGCGCACGGGCTGCTCGCCTGCCTCGACGCGTTCGAGTACACCCAGGACGCGCAGTGGCTGATGCGTGCCCGTGCGCTCGCGGACGTGCTGCTCGATCGGTTCCGCGATGAGCGGACCGGCGCGTTCCGCGACCGGCCGGCGGACGCCGCGGCAGATGTGGACGTGCTGGATCAGCCGGTGCTGCCCATCGCCGATTCACCGACTCCCGCCGGCAACTCGAGCGCGGCCCTCGCACTGCTGCGCCTGCACGCGCTGACGCAGGAGAAGCGCTATGCGGATGTCGCGCATGCCGCACTGCGTGCCTTTGCCGGTGCTGCGCAGCGACTCGGCGGCTCGGCCTCGACCTACGCGCGAGCTCTGGCCTGGGTCGTTCTGCCCGTGACCAGCGTGGTGATCGTCGACAGCGGCGATGCGCAGGGCGACGCCCTGTTCAGTGCAGCGCTGCGCTCGACACGACCGCGCACCGTGCTCCGCCGGATCCGGCCGGGTGAGGTCGAACCGGCAGCGCTGCCGCCGGAGCTGCGCGCAATGGTTACGGGTGAGGCGCCGCGAGCCTACGTCTGTGCCGGTCGTACGTGCGCGGCGCCCGTCAGCGAGCCGGCGGCGCTCATCGACGTGCTGCATACACTCCGCGGCTGAGTCACCGTTGCGCCCGCTGCGCGGGCGCCGCATGATCAGCAGCTCACGCATATCTCCCGAGAGGTCGCGATGCCGACACGCGAAGACGCACTCGCGCTGCTGCACGAGTGGGTGGACAATGAAGGGCTGATCAACCACATGAAGGCAGTGGAGGCCGCCGTGCGGCAGTACGCGCGCGAGCTGGGCGAAGACGAGGAGACCTGGGGACTCGCAGGGCTGCTGCACGATCTGGACTGGGAGAAGTACCCGGACGAGCACCCGCTCCGCGCCGTCGACGAGCTGCGTGCGCGCGGCTATCCCGAGGAAGTGCTGCAGGCGATCCTCGCACACCGCAGCGACTTCACCAGCGTGCAGCCCGAGTCGAAGCTGGACCGGGTGCTCGTGGCCTGCGATGAGCTGACGGGCCTGGTCAACGCAACCGCACTCGTGCGGCCGACCGGCATCGACGACCTGACGCCGAAGTCGGTGAAGAAGAAGATGAAGGACAAGGCCTTTGCCGCCGGCGTGGATCGCGAGGACGTGCGGCGCGGCGCGGAGCTGCTGGGCGTCGAGCTGGACGAGCACATCGCGAAGGTGATCGCGGCAATGCAGGAGATCGCGGAGGAGCTGGGGCTCCGGAAAAGTCCCGCCGCGGAGCAGTCACCAGGACCGATCTGACCACCCCTGCCCGGCAGCGCGACCCGGCGCTTCCAGGCGCCGGAGCTCGGCGGCCGCGTCAGGGCGGCGGCAGCGCCGGAACGCGATGTTGGACCCAGCAGCCTGCCCCAGCCCACCCGCTCCCACCGCCGTGCTCAGCCCACCCGCTCCCACGGGCTGCCCAGCCCACCCGTTCCAACGGCCGGTCCAGCCTGAACCGACGCCGGACTGACCTGATCACTCATCGCTGACCGCGCTGCTCGCCGCTCGCCCGGGGGTTCCGTGACAGCCCTTGCGCGCGTTGGGCGCCTCCCCGATCTTCGGTTGATAATGAGTCTCAACCTCAATCCAGGTACCATGATTCGTCGGAATATCTGCAGCATCGCCTGCGCCTGCGGCCTGATTGCGGCCGCACAGCCCGCCGGGGCGCAATCGAACGAGGTCACCATGTCGGGCACGGTTCGCACGGCGGAGGGATCGCCGGTGGCGGCCGCGTTCGTGTCCGTGTCCGGCGTGGCCGAGCGCAGTGCCGAGACGAACGCCGCCGGCGTGTTCCGCCTGCGTGTACCACCGGGGCAGTACACGTTGCGTATCGAGGCGGTGGGGTTTGGCGCGTCGACGCGCCCGGTGGACGTACCCGCGGCGGGGCTGCGGTTGGACGTCGTGCTCGAGGCGTCTGCCTACGCGCTTGCGCCGTTACAGGTGGTCGCTGCGACACGGACCGGCACCAGCGCGGCGACCCTGCCGATCAAGGTGGAAGTGATCGACAGAGCCGAGATCGGCGTGCAGCAGACGCTGAGCTCGAACCCGACGGAAATGCTGTCGAACCTGATCCCGAGTTTTTCGCCTGCGCGGCAGAAACTGAGCACGGCGGGCGAGAGCTTCCGGGGTCGGCGTCCGCTGTTCCTGATCGATGGTGTGCCGCAGTCGAATCCGCTCCGTGATGGGCGACGGGACGGGTTCACGATCGACACCGAGGTGATCGAGCGGGTGGAGGTCGTGTTCGGTGCGAACGCGATCCAGGGGCTGGGCGCGACCGGTGGCATCATCAACTATGTGACGGTGCGTCCGCCGCTGTCGGGAGCACTGGAGCAGAGAGCGTCGCTCGCAGCGACGAGCGGTGACGCGTGGGACGGCGATGGTCTCGGCTGGCGCGCGCACTATTCGGCGGCAAAGCGCGTTGGTGAGCTGGACGTGCTGGGCGCGGTCAGTTACGAGCAGCGAGGGCTGCAGTACGACGCCGAGGGTCGGCCGATCGGGGTGGACAACGTGCAGGGCGACGTGGCGGACTCGCGCGCCTACAACGTGCTTGGAAAGTTCGGGTGGCAGCCGGCCGCGGGGCAGCGCCTGCAATTGATGGTGAATGATTTCAGGCTGAAGCAGGACGGCAACTTCGAGACGGTGGCGGGCGACCGGTCGGCGGGCATCCCGGCGGTGGCGGTCGAGGGCAACCCCGAAGGCGTCGAGCCGATCAACGATGTCACGACGGTGGCGCTGGACTACGAGAACTCGGGATTTGCCGGCGGCTCGCTTTCGGCCAAGGCGTACTACCAGGACTTCGCCGCCCTGTATGGAGGTGGTCGTTTCGACAGCTTCCAGGATCCGGCCATCGCACCGGTGGGCGAGCTGTTCGACCAGTCGGAGAACAACTCGGAAAAGCTGGGAGCACGGCTTACGTATGCGCGCTCGCGCGTGGCGGACACGCGACTCGATGTGATTGCGGGATTCGACGTCCTGCGCGATCGCACGTATCAGCGGCTGGTGCACACGGACCGCAACTGGGTGCCCGAGACGAACTTCGTCAACTATGCACCCTTCGTGCAGCTGGATCTGCAGGCCCACGAGTGGGTGTCGCTCTCGGCTGGCGCGCGCTGGGAGATCGCGCAGCTCGACGTCGACGACTTCACGACGCTTGCGGGCAACCGCGACGACTTCCAGCGCATCGAGGTTGCGGGCGGCAGCCCCAGCTTCGACGAGCCGCTCTTCAATGTCGGTGCGGTGGTGACGCCGCTGCCGGAGCTGCGGGTCTACGGAACGCTGTCGCAGGCGTACACGATGCCGGATGTCGGTCGTGTGCTGCGTGGCGTTTCGGAACCGGGCACGGCGGTCGCTGATTTCCTCGCGCTGGAGCCGATCAAGACGGACAACCGCGAGGTCGGCGCAGCGCTGGGCAGCCGGATGGGCCGCATCGGTGTGACCTACTTCGAATCGGAGTCGGATTACGGCTACCGGCTCGTGCCCAACACGGATGGGATCTTCCAGGTGATGCGGGAGCCCACGCGCACGAGCGGCTGGGAGGCGAACGTCGGCGTCGATCCGCTCCGCCACCTTTCGCTCACGGCCGCATACTCGCGCCTGGACGGCAGCTACGACGGGGACGGTGACGGCGAGCTGGAATCCGACCTGGGCGCCGCCGACATCGGCCCGGACCGCCTCAACCTGACGGCGGACATCAACCGCAGCGGGCGCGTGCGCGGCCGGCTGCAGAGCTTCACGTACTTCGACGAGACGTTCCGCGACGGCACGGGCGCCGAGACCGCACGCTTCGACGGCTACACTACGCTGGACGGCTCGGTCGCGGCGGACGTCGGCATCTCCACGGTCACGCTGTCCGTCTCGAACCTGTTCGACGAACAGTACATCACGTACTTCGGGCAGGCCGCGACCAACCTCGCCGATCGCTACTTCGCCGGCCGTGGGCGGACGCTCACGCTGCGTGTGGACACGAGGTTCTGAGTCGCGCGATGCGGCGGCTGCTGCGCGCCATCCACGTCTACGCGGGCCTGATCCTGTCACTGCTGCTGTTCGTGCTGGCGGTGACAGGGAGCGCGCTCGTCTACAAGGAGGCGTACTGGCGCCTCGTGTATCCGGAGCTGCGTGCGCCGGCGCTCGAACTGGACGCGGCGCACCACGCGCGCGGAGTGGCCACGGCGCGCGCGCGTTTCGGTGACGAGCTGCGCTCGATCAAGCTGCCGGAACCGGGTGTCGGTGGCTATCACCTGTACCTGAACGACGGCGAGGCATTCCTCTCGGCAGCGGACTTCAGCCTGATCGATGCGTGGCGCACGGGCGAGCGGTCGATGAGCCTGCTGTTCGACCTGCACGCGCACCTGATGGCGGGTGACGCCGGCGAGCGTGTTGGCGGCGTCATCGGCCTGCTCGGCGTCGTGATGGCGCTGACCGGGCTCGTGCTCTGGTGGCCCGCGCGGCGTCGGTTCTCGCTGGCCGGGCTCATCCCGCGCGACGTTTCGCGACGCACGCTGCTGGTCTGGCACCGCGACATGGGCATGGTCGCGACACCGCTGCTGCTGGTCCTGCTGCTCACGGGCAGCGGGCTGGTCTTCTACGACACGGCGCTGGCCATGCTGCGCGGTGTGTTCGGTCGTGAGGCGGATACCAGTGCGGCGCCGGCGATCGCGCCGCACGCATCAGCCGGGGCTGTCACTGCCGCCATGATCGAACGGGTGGGATCCGCACTGCCGGATGCGCGCATCGTCTTCTACTATCCGCCGGCGGGTGAGGGCGCGGGCGTACACGCGTTCCGGCTCAAGCGACCCTGCGAGCTGCACCCCAACGGCCGTTCGTACGTCGATCTCGATGGCAGGGGCCAGGTGATGCGCGTGGTCGACGCATGCGCCCAGGCGAACGGCGACCGTGCCGCGCACGCGATGTACCCGCTTCACGCCGGCAAGACCCCGAGTGCCATGTACAAACTCGCAGTGTTCCTGGGCGGCGTCGTGCTCGCGCTCCTCTCGGCCTCGGGTGTGATCACGTATGCGGCAAAGCTGCGACCGCGCCGCAGCCGGCGTGCGCACGCAGCTGCCACGGGTTAGGACGCAAACGCGCTGCAGAACGAAACGGCGGCCGGGCTCGATGCCCGGCCGCCGTCGCACGTTGCGAACCGGTCGACCTCTACAGATTCCCGCGGCCGTTCACCCCGGCATTCGCACCCACGGAGATCAGCCCGCGTGCCCGCAGGGACGCTGCCGCTTCCGCGCGCAGGTTGACCAGCGCTTCCGGCGCTCCTGACAGCGCCCCGTTCAGCCGCGCGCTTGCGGCGCCCTCGTCGTAGCCAAGCCGGACCAGATCCGCCAGCACGGCCGTCGCGACCGCGCGCCGCTCGGCAGGCGCATCGCGCGTGACCTGGATGAGTGCGCGCTCGCTCACCCCTGCGCTGAGTGCTTCGGATGCAACGAGCAGCTCACCGCTCGATGCAGCGGCCAGGCCGGCCTGCTGCAAAGCGGTCTGTGCGCGGGTGAGGCCCTGGAGCCGTGCCTCGACGGCGGCGGCGATGCGCTCCATGGGGATGCCCTTTGCCTTGCCCTCGCTCACCTTGCTCTCGAGCAGCGACGTCGGGATGCCGGCTTCCAGTGCGGTCTCCATCGCTGCGTCGATGCGTGCCTGCGGTGCTGTGACCTGCGCGCTCGCCGATGCTGCAGCGGATCCCGTCGTGCTCTGCGCACTGGCCGCGGCCGGCGTGAGTGCGAGCATGAGGATGAATGCGTTGCGCTTCATGTTGTCGGCTCCATCAGAGGTTGCTGTATCGTCTTCATGTAAGTGACGACTGGCGTCACCCGGATTGTCACATCGCCTCGACGCGTTCGTCGCGGAACATCGAGCGCAGCTCGTCGCGTGCACGCTGCACGCGCATCTTCACGGCGCTCGGCGAGGAGTGCGTGATGCTCGCGATCTCGTCGTACGTGTAGCCGGCCTCGTGCTTCAGGAGAAACGCCTCGCGAAGCAGCGGCGAAAGTGCATCGAGCGCGCTGTCGATCTCGTGACGCAGCTCCGGTCCGGCCGTCGCGCGTGCTGCAGCATCTGCGGCCGGTGTTTCGTCCAGGCGCAGCACGCGCTGGCGCACGTTCTTCAGGTGGTCCAGGCAGAGATTGCGCAGGATGCGCAGCAGCCAGCCCTCGAACCGCTCCGGCTCCCGGCATTCACCCAGCGCGGTGTACGCTTTGACGAAGCAGTCCTGCGCCATGTCCTGCGCGGTGTCGGGATCGAGACCCATGCCGCGCGCGTAGCGGTACAGCAGCCCGCGGTGGCGCTCGACGAGCGGTGCGTACGCCTCCCTGTCACCGCGCAGCACGCGCCTGATCAGCGCCGCATCGTCGCCTGCGTGACGGCCGATCATGATTCGCCTCCGACGACCAGCAGGGCGACGAACCCGCCCATGCCGTCGTCCCGACGGCCGGGCGTGGACGGTGGCACGAACCACGTGCCGTTCCCGTCCACGAACGCATACTCGTAGACACCCGGCGCGAGAGCCGCCTGGTACGACCACGTGTCGCCATCGCGCGTCATCGGCACCGGTTGCCAGTCGGTGAAATCGCCAGCGATCCGTGGTACGCCACGCGCACTCGATGCAGGAAGCGCGATCGTCGCCACCCCCCGCTCGTACGACGCCGGAACGGGTGCCGCGGTCGACGGGACGTCACCCAGGCGCACGCGCACGCCCAGCGTCCACGACCGGCGGGGCGCACTCGCATACAGCGGATCGAAGCTGTCGTCGCGCGCCTGGAGTGCGAGCTCCAGCCGGCGACCCACGGGAACCTGGGCACCCGCAGACCAGGACAGCGGATGGTCCGCCGGCTCGAGCCAGCGGCCGGCCGTTGCCCAGAGCGTGACGGACGGGTGCGCCCACATGAGCGAGCCGCCTGCTAGCGTGTACTCGGTATCATCCGCCCAGTAGCGGCGAGCGGAAGCGCCGACCAGGACCGAACCGGTGGGTCGGCCGGTGAGCTCGATTCCGGCCAGTGCGACGTGACGCGTCAGATCCGTGTCCTCGAGACCGCTTCGGTAGCCGGACCAGCCACCCTGTGCGCGCAGCGTCACCGGCCCGGCGTGGGCTACGGCGAAGGGCAGCGCCTGCAGGGCCACGCCGAAGCCGGTCGCCGTGCCCTCCGTAACCGTCGGCGGCTGCAGGACCCCGCCCGGATGCTCGAGCTGCCGGGTGTAGCGCTGCAGAAATCCCTGGGCGGCGACGTCCACGCCGAGCGTGACCGGGCCGGCATCCGTGTCGAGGCGGCCGCCGGTTTCCGCGGCGCCCCAGAGCGGGTCCTCGGCGCCGGTCGGCACCCCGGCCGACAGGCGGAACCAGCCGGCCGATGCTTCATACGCGACGCCGAGGCCGACACTGGTGGTCGCGGCCGCGCTCTGCTCGCCGAGCCGGAAGTCGAACTGGCCGACGCGCGCCTCGGCGTGCCACTGCGCCGATACAGGCAGTGGCGCCGCTGCCAGGGCGCCAGCGACCAGGGCCATGCGCCACCCCCTCACAGCCCCAGCCCCCCGGTCGCCAGTACGTCGAGCCGGCTGTTCCGGCCGCCGAACCCGTCATCGACGGGCGGCGCAAGCGGATCCACAACCCAGCGGTCGCCGTCGACCACGAACCCGTACTCGTGGACGCCCGCCGAGACAGGCAGCGTGATCGTCCACATCCCGTCGACCGCCTGGTGGAGCGCGTGCTCAGGGCGCCAGTCGGTGAAGTCGCCGGCCAGGTGCACTCGCTGCGCATCCGGGGCATGCAGGCGGAACTGGACGAGCACGACCGGCGCGGGCTCCGCGGGACCGCCCGGGTTCGAGTCAACGGCCACTGGCGGGGTTACCGGCACGGCCGGTCCATCGACGCGCACGGGTCGAACGGCCAGCAGCGTCAGGGCGGCTGCTGCGGCAACGAGCCAGGCCGGCCGGATCGCGAGCTGGAACGTGCGCGGCTGCCAGAGCGCCCGCAGGCCCTGGTGCAGGCGCTCGACGACGGCCGGCTGGGCTGCCGTGTGCGCCGGGAGTTCCCGGACCCGCGCCATTACCGCGGCGGACATCTCCGGAACTGGTTCCGCGCGCAGCCGGCTGAGCGCGTCCCGGACCGCCTCCTCCATCTCGTCCAGCTCGCCCGCCTCCCGGGACGTGAGGCGATCGGCCGGCAGCTCGCCGTCCATTACTTCGTGAATTCGCTGCGCCATCCCGCTCCTCCGTGCCTGCTCGTTGGTTCTCCACAGCAGGGACGAGTGACGTCCGGCAATTGTCACATCGGGGTGATCGTATCCCGGGGAGCCACGCCGACCCTCTTCATGTGCCGTTCCTGCGTCGGGGGGATCATCGCCCGGTCAGGCGGGACTCCAGCTCTTCCACGCGTGTCCGGCTCACCTTGAGCTCGATACCTGAGGTCAGGCGCACGGTGTAGTCACCGCCGCCCGCCCGACGCAGCGTGTCGATGTGATCCAGCCGCACGATCGTGGAGCGGTGGATCCGAAAGAAGACGTCGGGATCGAGGCGTTCCTCCAGCGCCTGCATGCGCTCGCGCACTGCGAAGCGGCCGTCGCTGGTGTGCAGCGTCACGTAGGGCCCCTTCGCGGCGATGAACTCGATCTTCTCGACGGGTACGATGCGGAGCTGGCCGCGCGATTCGACTGCAACGCGCTCGAGGTAGGTCGAGCCCCCGGCGGGACGCGGTGCGCGCCGTTCGGCAGACGTCCCGTGGTCGAGCACGCTGCGCAGACGATCGGCGAGCTGGCCGACCTGCTCGAGCTGCACGATCCGCCGTGCGCGCTGGAACGCCTGTTCGAAACGTTCGTCGTCGAAGGGCTTGACCAGGTAGTCCACGGCGGCGATGTCGAACGCGGCGAGCGCGTACTGATCGTACGCGGTCACGAAGATGGTGTGTGGCATCTGGTCCGGCCCGATCTCGCGCACGACGTCGAGGCCGGAGCGTCCGGGCATGTGGACGTCGAGAAACACGAGGTCGGGGTCGAGCTCGCGGATCTCCTCGATCGCGCCATCGCCGTTCGTCGCCTCGCCCACGACCTCCACGTCCGGTTGCTCGGCCAGCAGCTCGGCGATGCGTGCGCGGGCGAGCGGTTCGTCGTCCACGATCAGCACGCGGATCGGCTGTGGCATGCTCACTCCTCTCCTGTGGCACGGGCGGGAAGCCGCAGGTCAGCCGCCGTGTGAAACGGAAGTCGTACCACCACACGCAGTCCCCCAAGGCTGCCGCGACCGAGCGTCAGCCGCTGCGCGTCGCCATACAGCGCGGCAAGTCGTTCGCGGGTGTTGCGCAGCCCGACGCCCTCCGTGGCGCCAGCGGCCATTCCCTCCCCGTCGTCTTCCACGCCCACCACCAGCTCGTCCCCCTCACGGTGTGCGCTGATTTCGATGTGGCCTTCCCGCGCCGCATCGCCGAGGCCGTGCCGGATCGCGTTTTCCACGAGCGGCTGCAGGAGCAGGGTCGGCACCAGCGCATCCAGCGTTTCCGGGGCCGCCCGCGTTTCGATGACAAGACTTCCCTGGAAACGGATCTGCATGATCTCGAGGTAGCGTCCCGAGAACTCGAGCTCGTCGCGCAACGGGACCTCGGCCTTGCTGCCGCCATCGAGTGAGCGGCGCAACAGCTCGCTGAGCAGCGAGATCATTCGTCGCACACCGCGCGGGTCTGTTGTGACCAGCGCCGACACCGCGTGCAGGGTGTTGAAGAGGAAGTGCGGATCGAGCTGGGACCGCAGGACGGCGAGCCGCGACTCGGCGAGCTGCGATGCCAGCCGCGCGGCCTCCGCCTGCAGCCGCGCCGACTCCTCCTGGCGCGCGCGCAGCCGTATCGAATAGCCGCGTGCGAAGCCAGCTGCCAGGACACCGGCGAAAATGACGAAGTCGTCGAGGAACCAGAGGCGTCGCAGCCCCTGCAGGGGCCGGATGCGCATCGGGCCGAACCGGCGCGGGCGCGGGAGAGGAAACAGCTCCATGCGAATCACGGCGAGCACCACGTCGACGGCCATCGCGATCAGCAGCCCGGCAGCGAGCAGCAGCAGCACGCGCTCGGCCGGAGGCCGTGTCCCCATTCCCACGCGCACGACCAGCATGAAGATCAGTGGAGTAAGCAGCGCCCACAGGTAGGCCTGGGCGAAGGGCAGCACGAGCTGCCCGGCATACGGCGCAGCGTCCAGGAAGCGGCTGCGCGGATCGAGCAGGGCGCCCGTCGCGGCAAGCACCGCATACAGCGTCCAGAACGCAAAGATGAGCGCGTACTCGCCCCGGGTGAGCGATGCATGCACCGTATTCACTGCGCCCCTGACGCCGCCCTCCATTCGAATCGCCTCCAGGCTGGTAGGTCCACAACGATACGCATGGGGACGGCGCACACGCACGCGCAGCGTACCGGCCGCATTGCCGGAGCCATCAGCTGCACCGCCGGCAGCACGAATCAGAGCCGCCGCCGACGACAGCGGCCCGGCGCAGGGCCGTGTCGGGTCGGCTGCCCGGCCGCGTGGCGGGTGTGACAGCGGGTGTGCCCGCAGCGCGACGCCGCCTCCGGGGACCGCCTCCGGCTTCCCGGCGGGTCGACCGGGCACCCGGTGGCGCTCGCAGCACCACCCGTGCAGCCGGTGCATGTCATTGTGACGCTCGTGATCCGCGCGGGAGGAATTGCCGTTTTCCCGATTATCGTATCGGAGGCCCCGTGCTATCACTCATATCAGGGAGAACGCCATGTCCAGAAGGATCAGGTTCCGGGCGGTGCTGGGCACCTTGGCAATGGCAGGTGCACTGGTCGTGACGTCGATGCCTGCGGAAGGGCAGCAGCGCCCGCGCGAGGGCGTCCGGCGCGAGCATGCGGACGGCGTGCGCGGCCGCATGCAGGATCCGGCCGAGCGGATCGAGCGACGCGTGCAGATGCTGACGGAGCGGCTCGAGCTCAGCAGTGAGCAGGCCGCGCAGGTGAAGTCGGTGCTTCAGCGCCAGCACACGCAGATGCGTGCGTTCATGGAGCAGCAGGGGTTCACGCCGGGCGAGCGCCCGGATCGGGCGCAGCGGACCCGTCCGGACTCGGCGCAGCGCGCGGCGGTCCGTGCGCAGATGGAAACGCTGCGGGCCGAGACGGAGGCAGGGATCGAGCGGATCCTGAATGCCGAGCAGAAGCAGAAGTACGAGGCACTCCGGGAGCAGATGAGGGAGCGGCGCGGCGATCGGCCGAATCGTCCCCCGCGAAGGCTCAGAGGGTGATGAGCATCCGGGCGATCGGCCCGGTGACACGACCTGAACAGGACGGAAGCCGTCGGATGCGCCGACGGCTTCTGCCGTTTTCCGCCGTGTCAGTCCCGGTCAGCGACCGGCCCAGGACGGCGGATCGCTGGCAGGAAACGAATCGTCCAGCGTGTCGTCCACGGGATCGCGGTACCGCCGCGGCTGGACCGGTGTGCTCCGGGCCGGGGCGTCCGCCTCTTTTGTGCTGCGCTTCGCAGGCTTTTCCACGCGCTTCGGCTTGTCGGCGCCCTGCTCCTTGCGACGTTTCATCGTCCCCTCGGTGTCCACATTGCTCGAGTGCCCCGGCCGGAAATCAGCGACGGTCGTCGAGATGGTCCGGGGCCAGTGCCTGAGCTTGCATTGTCCATACCCGCGGCCGCAGCGCGCGGCGTTCCTCCATGTGCTACACCGGCACCCGGATCGACAGCTGCGCCGCCGAGGTGAAGAACGTCCGCCGGTACCAGAGCACCACCCCGACGGCGGTGAGTGCGGTTGCGCCCGCCAGCATGAACATCACCACGATCTGGTAGCGGATCGCCAGCAGCGGCGAAACGCCGGCCAGGATCTGACCGGTCATCATGCCGGGCAGTGAAACGAGTCCGACCGTCATGAGTCCGTTGATGGTCGGGATGAGCGCGGCCGTCAGGGCGCGCCGCTCCGGCTCGGCAGCGGCGCGGGCCGGGCTGGCCCCCAGCGCAAGGTACGCCTCGACCTGGCCACGATGCGATTCCAGCTCGCTGGCGAGTCGCTCGGCGGCGAGGGCCGTCGCATTCATGGCGTTCCCGACGATCATGCCGAAGAGCGGAATCAGGTACTGCGGCTCGTACCAGGGCTCGACTCGCAGCACGACCTGCGTGACGAATGCGAGCGTCAGGCCGGATCCCAGGAGCATCGCTGTGCCACTGATCCGCCAGAGGATGGAGCGATCGTCGCGCAGCGGCTTGCTCCCGCGCGCGCGTCGCGACGCCGCCTGCGTCGCACTCAGCAGCATCACGCCGAGCGCGAGCATCACGAGCCACCACTGGTCCGCGGCAAAGATGTAGACCAGGACGTACCCCACGGCGATGAGCTGCACCACTGCCCGGATTGCGCCGATGATGAACCCGCTCTCCAGGTCGAGCCGCCGCCAGCGCGACACCCCGATGGCCACGAGAATCAGCCCGAACGCGAGCGCGAGATCGGTCCAGGTGACGTCGATGATGCCGGCGGGCACCTCAGCCGCCGCCTGAATCATTGCGGACACAGTGAACATCGGGATCACTCCGCGAGTGCGAGGAACGCACGGGTGCGCTCGTTCACGGCGGCTGTGAAAAGTCGCGATGTCGGGCCGGCCTCGACGACGCTTCCCGCCTCGAGCATGACGGTCCAGGTGCTCATGTCGCGTGCTTCGTACAGCCGGTGCGTCACCATCACGACGGAGACGCCGTACTCGCGCGGAAGGCGCGCGATCGTCGAGAGCAGGCGGTCTGCGATCTCGACGTCGAGTGCGGACGTCGGCTCATCCAGGAGCAGCACCTCGGGCCGCGTCATGAGCGCGCGCGCGATCGACACGCGCTGACGTTCGCCCCCGGAAAGTCGCGCGGCGTCGCGATCGGCATAGGCTGACGACAGCTCGACCGCCGCCAGCACGCGATCCATCGGCAGCGGGTCGGCCTGCGCTTCGCGACCGCCCAGCTCCACGGCGATACGCAGGTTGTCGGCGACGGTACCGCTGAACATGGCCGGCTGCTGGAAGACGAATCCCACGCGCCGCCTCAAGGCCGCAATCGGATACGCGGTGATCGGCTCACCGTGAAAGCGGATCATTCCGGAAGCCGGATCATCCAGCCGGTTGAGCAGCCGGAGGAACGAGGTCTTGCCGGAGCCCGACGGGCCGATCAGCGCCGTGATCTCCGTGCGCGGAATCTCGACCGCGACGTCGCGCAGGATGACAACGTCGCCGCGCGCCTGGTTGACGCCCTCCAGGGAGAAGAGCGGGGAGGTCTCCGCCACGACGAGTGACGCTCCGCTTCCGCTACTCGGACGCGTCTGCTTTGGTGCGTTGCACCGTCCCGTCCCGATGCTCCGGCGGGCTGTACAGCGTGTACAACCGGAGCGGCTCCGATTCGGACGTGTTGACCACGTTGTGCTTCGCGCCGGACGGAATCACGACGACGCTGCCGTCCTTCAACTCGCGACGCTCGCCGTCCAGCTGGACGTACCCTGTTCCCGCCTCGATGCGGATGAACTGGTCGTGTCCGTCGTGTGTTTCCAACCCGATGTCTTCGCCGGGTCGCAGCGTCATCAGCACGAGCTGGGTGTACGTGCCCGTATAGAGCACTCGCCGGTAATCCTCGTTCTCGAGCGTATCCCGCTCGATGTCCGTCACGTAGCCGTTCACGAGTCAGCCTCACGGTTGGTGGAGTCACGCACAGAAATCGCGTCTGCGACAACTGTGCCCCTCCACCGGGCCCGCGGCCTCCAGGCCTGCACGCGCGAGGTGGGTCGTCGACCCGGAGGGAGGCGGACTTTTTCTTGCGAGGCCGGGGGCAGGGCAATGGCCCATCCATTTTCCGGACGCTCACGCCGCGACGACGAGGTGACGCAAGACGTGCTGCATTCACGCAATCCCGACGACCATGCGGCTCCCCTGGCGTCCCACGACACCGCAGGGGCACGGCTGCGCCTGCTGACCGACAACCTGCCCAGCGCCGCAGCCTATCAGCTGACCAGAGACGCAGACGGGCGTGCGCGGTTTCTCTACGTCAGCCGAAGCATCGAACGTCTGCACGGCGTCTCGGCGGACGACGTCCTGGCCGATGGCGCTGCGCTCTTCGATCAGCTCCCGCCGGAGTACCGCCGTGCCGTGATCGAGGGGGAGCGCGAGTCGATCCGCAGGATGAAGCCGTTCCGCGGCGAGTTTCCCGCGAGGCTTCCCGACGGGGAACTTCGCTGGTTCGAAATGAGCTCAGCACCGCGACTGCTCGAGGACGGCAGCGTGGTGTGGGATGGGATCGAGATCGATATCACCTCACGCAAGCGGGCGGAGGCCGAGACCGAACGGCTGCTCGAGCGCGAGCGTCAGGCGCGCGAGGAGTCTGAGCGACGGCGTGAGGCGCTGGAGCTCGTGACCGAGAGCCGCGCGCGTCTGATGCGCGGGTTCTCGCACGACGTGAAGAACCCGCTCGGTGCCGCCGACGGTTACGCGGCGCTGCTCGAGGACGGCATCGTGGGCGAGCTGACGGACAGGCAGGCGGACAGTGTCCGCAGCATACGTCGCTCGATCCGCAACGCACTCCGGCTGATCAATGACCTGCTGGATGTTGCGCGGGCGGAGGCCGGCCAGGTCGTCATCGAGCACCTCGACATCGACGTTGCGGCGGTGGTGCGGGAGATTGCCGATGATTTCCGGGCGCAGGCCGAGGCAGCGGACAGCAGTCTCGACATCCGTGCAGCGGGGCCACTGCCCGCGACCACCGATCCATCGCGCGTCACGCAGGTGCTCGCGAATCTGCTCTCCAATGCAGTGAAATACGCGCCGGGTTCCCGCATCGAGGTTGCAGCCGAACTGCGCCGCGAAGAGGATGGGCCCCGCCGTGGCGAATGGATCGCGATCGCCGTGGCAGACCAGGGTCCCGGCATCCCGCCGGAGCGGCACGAACAGGTGTTCCTGGAGTTCACGCGGCTCGATCCCGATGCGCAGCAGGGGGCCGGGGTCGGGCTGGCGATCAGCCGCCGCCTCGCGCGCATGCTGGGTGGCGACATCACCCTGGCCAGTGAGCCGGGCAGCGGCTCCACGTTCACGCTCTGGCTGCCGCGGTCGCCCGCTTCCTGAGGTCGCTGATGGACGCTCCGATGCGCGCCGCACCGGCGCCCATCCGTCGCGCGACAGATCGCGCAGCTGTCGTACTGAATGCCGCGAATGCACTCAGCGCGCTTCGCTTTCCGCTCGCAGCCCTGTTCCCGTTCGTCAGTGGCGGCGCGCGCGTCGCCGTGGTCGCGGCCGCCGCGGTGAGCGACCTGGTCGATGGCCGCATGGCACGCCGCACGGGGACAGTGACGCGCGCTGGCGAATTGCTCGATCCGCTGGCGGACAAGACCTTCATGCTCAGTGCGCTCGTCACCCTCGCGGCCGAGGATGTGCTTCCCTGGTGGACGCTGCCCGCGCTGCTGACACGCGATATCGGCGTCGCAGCCGGCGCACTGATGCTGGCTGCACGAAAGCAGCGCGTCCGCATGCCGGCGCGGCGGGCCGGGAAGATCGTCACGCTCATGCAGTTCACGGCCATTGGTGCGATGATCCTCTGGCCGGAGACCAGCCGGTGGATGGCCCTGCCGATCGCGGCCGCGGGGCTGGTCGCGCTGAATGACTACAGGCACTCGATGATGGGGCGTCGGGAAATCCCCCATTGACTCCGGCCGGTGCAATCCGCGATCGTTGCGCCATGAATCGTCGCGTCCGCCTGCTCGGCTCACTGGTCGCACTGCTTGCGCTCTTCGCGTATTTCGCGCAGGGCGTGCAGGCGGCTGCCTGCGGGCCGACCATGAGTGCGGAAGCGCATGCGTCGTCGCACGACACGCACGGCGATCAGTCCCAGGAGGCACCGGCGGACGCGCAGTGCCCGCTCGGCATGCTCATGAGCGGGACCTGCAGCATCGCGTTCCTGCCCGCGCCGCTGGCCCTGGTCACCACGGACGTTCCGCAGGAGATCCTGCTGCTCGCCGCGCCCGCGGACGCGCACGATCTCATCATCGCAGCGCCCCCGTTCCACCCTCCGCGCGCATAGCTCTCCGGCCGGAGTGATACCGGCCGCGTTTCCCTGACAATCGAACGTTCCGCCGCCCGGCCGCCTGTGAGCCGGTGCGTCCACGCATGCGGTGGGGACGTCGCACAGTGAACGAGAGCCATGTCACGCCAGTTGTTGACGCTCGTGCTGCTGCTGCTGGCAGCCGGCGCGAACGCACAGGAGACGCCCTCGCGCACGTCCGCGGACGTGCCGCAGTCGACGCACGCGCCCGCGCTCACGCTCGAGCACGCCTGGGCCATCGCGGCGGAGCGCAATCCCATGCTTGCCGCAACACGCGCGGCCGTCGAAGCGTCGGCGGCACGTGAGGCCTCGGCGTCGCTGCCGCCGGATCCACGGGTCGAGATCGCAGCCATGAACCTGTCGCTGCCGGAGCTGTCCGACGACATGCCCGGCGCGATGGCGCCCTCGATCAGCGCGATGCAGATGATCCCGATCGCCGGGCAGCTCGGGCTGAACGGCAGGATCGCGGAGCAGAGCACGCAGATGGCCGACGCTGAGGCCGCGGAGACGTGGTGGATGCTGCGTGGCCGCGTTGCGGAGGCGTTCTACGAGATCCACGAAGCGGACGCTGCCCTGGAGGCCATGCGCGAAACGCTCGCCTGGCTGCAGCAGTTCGAGCAGGTCGCGGTCACGCGCTACACCGTGGGCGGTGGCAGTCAGAGCGACGTGCTCCGTGCCGGTGTCGAGGTCGCGCGCATGCAGGCCGATATCGCGCGCATGGAGGCGATGCGCACGAGCGCCGTGGCGCGGCTGAACGCGCTGCTCGGCCGGTCCGCCACGACACCCGTGGACACGGTCGTCCTTCCTGCACTGCCCGATTCCACTCCCGACGTTCCGACGCTGCAGGCGTGGGCCGGCGCAGACCGCCCGCTGCTCGAGCGCGGGCGCATCGCCCTGGAGCAGGCGCGCACGCGCGAAACGCTCGCGCGTCGTGAGATCTGGCCCGACCTCTCGATCGGCGTGCAGTACGGCCAGCGGACGGCCGACATGGGCACCGAGCGGATGGGCAGCGTCATGCTCGGCTTCACTGTGCCGATCTTCGCCGCGCAGCGGCAGCTCCGCATGCGCAGCGAAGCGCGAGCAATGCAGCAGATGGCCGAGGCCGAGCTCACGGATCTCGGCGTGCAGGTCGCCGCGCGCATCGTCGAGCTCGATGCGGCACTGGACCGGGCACGCAGCCTGGTCCGGCTGTATCGCACGGAGGTCCTGCCCCAGGCGGAGGCGAACGTCACCTCCGCGCTCGCCTCGTACCGCGTCGGCAGTGTGGACTTCATGACCCTCGTCGACGCGCAGATGGGACTGAACCAGTACCGCCGTGAGCTCGCAGCCCTGGTGGCGGAGTACGGCCGGACGATCGCTGATCTCGAGATGACCGTGGGCCGCGTGCTGCCGCCCGCGACCGCACTGATGGTGGAGGAGCCATGAAGACACGGAGCACGGGCGCGCGCCGCACACTGCTCATCGCGCTGCCCCTCGCGGCGCTGGCTGCAGCCGTCGCGTTCGCCCTGGTCGGTCGGCAGGGCGGTGAAGACGCGCGGGCCGTCGCTGCGCAGGCCGCCGACCCGCACGGCGGGCATGTCATGCCCGAGGCGCAGGCTGATGCCGGGAGTGCGGGGGAGACGGACCCGCATGCCGGGCACGACATGACGCCGGGCGGTGAGGTTCAGCTCACGCCCGAGATGGCGCGAACACTCGGCGTCAGTGTGGTCGCGGCGGAGATCGCGCCGGTGAGCCGCGCGATCCGCGCAACCGGAACCGTCGCCTACGACGAGAGGCGACTCGCGACCGTGACGTCGAAGTATTCCGGCTTCATCGAGAAGCTGTACGTCGACTTCACGGGGCAGGCGGTCCGGCGCGGGCAGCCGATGTTCGATGTGTACTCGCCCGAGCTGATCGCCGCGCAGGAAGAACTGCTGGGTGCACTGCGCATGCGCGCGCAGCTGGACGACGGCGCCGCGGACGCAGTGAGGTCGCGTGCGGAGACGCTCGTCGATGCGGCGCGACGTCGCCTGCTCCTGTGGGACGTGCCGCGTGAGCAGGTCGAGCGGATCGAGCGCTCCGGCGCGGCGCAGCGCACGCTCACCTTCCACGCGCCGGCGAGCGGGTTCGTCACCGAGAAGCTCGTGCAGAATGGCCAGGCAATCGAGGCGGGCATGCCACTCTACCGCGTCGCGGACCTGGCCGCCGTCTGGGTCGAGGCCGACATCTACGAACAGGACATCCGCTTCGTGCACGTGGGTGCACCGGCTACGGTGGAGATCAACGCGTATCCCGGGGAGCCCGGTCACGGGCGCGTGAGCTACGTCTACCCCGAGGTGCGTGCGGACACGCGCACCACGCGCGTCCGCATCGAGCTGGCCAACCCGGGCGCCCGCTTCCGGCCCGGGATGTACGCGACGGTCGGCATCGACGTGCCCGTGACCGAGCGCGCGGTGCTCGTGCCGCGCGACGCCGTCATGTACAGCGGCACGCACGCCATGGTCTTCGTCCAGCATGCGCCCGGCGTGTTCCGCGCACACGAGGTCGTCACGGGCTCCGACGCCGCCGGACGCACGCAGATCCTGAGCGGACTCGAGCCCGGCGACATGGTGGTCGCGCACGCCAACTTCCTGCTCGACTCCGAGAGCCGGCTCACCGAAAGCATGGGCGCAATGCCCGGCATGAACCACTGAGGAGGCATCGTGCTGAACCGCCTCATCGACTGGTCGATCCGCAACCGGCTGCTCGTGCTGCTCGCGACGCTGTTCCTCGCGCTCGCGGGCGTGTGGGCCGTGCGCACGACGCCGGTCGACGCGATCCCCGACCTGTCCGATGTGCAGGTCATCGTGCAGACCGAGTGGCCGGAGCAGGCGCCGCAGATCATCGAGGACCAGGTCACCTACCCGCTGACGACGGCTATGCTGTCCGTGCCGGGCGCGACGGCGGTGCGCGGCATCTCCAGCTTCGGGATCTCGTACGTCTACGTGCTGTTCGACGACGACACGGATGCGTACTGGGCGCGCTCGCGCGTGCTCGAGTACCTCTCGCAGCTCGCCGACCGGCTGCCCGCTGGCGTCACGCCCGAGCTCGGTCCGGACGCAACCGGTGTCGGCTGGGTCTACCAGTACACCGTCGAGTCCGACCGGCACGACCTGGCCGAGCTGCGCAGCCTGCAGGATTTCTTCATCCGCTACCAGCTCCAGAGCGTGCCCGGCGTATCCGAGGTCGCGACCGTGGGCGGCTATGTCCGGCAGTACCAGGTCGACGTCGACCCGCAGCGGCTGCACGGCTACGGGCTCACCATGCGCCAGGTCACGGACGCCGTGCGCATGGCGAACGCCGACGTGGGTGCGCGCGTGCTCGAGCTGGGCGGCCGCGAGTACATGGTGCGCGGGCTCGGCTACCTCACCGGCGTCGAGGACATCGAGAACGTCGTGCTGACTGCCGGCGCAGGCGGCACCCCCGTGCGGGTTCGCGACGTCGGCCGCGTGCAGATCGGGCCCGACATCCGGCGCGGCGTGGCGGACAGGAACGGGACCGGCGACGTGGTCACGGGCATCGTCGTGATGCGCCACGGCGAGAACGCCCTCGCGGTGATCGACGCCGTCAGGGAGCGCATCGCCGCCATCGAGACGAGCCTGCCCGATGGCGTGCAGATCCTCACGGCCTACGACCGCGCCCCGCTGATCCGGGCCGCGATCGACAACCTGCAGGCGAAGATCGCGGAGGAGCTGCTGCTGGTCGCGCTGATCACCGCGCTGTTCCTGCTGCACCTGCGCAGCTCGCTCGTCGCGGCGGTCTCGCTGCCCATCGCGATCCTCGCGTCCTTCCTCGTCATGCGACTGCTCGGTGTGCAGGCGAACATCATGTCCATGGGCGGCATCGCGATCGCGATCGGTGCGATGATCGATGCCGCGGTGGTGATGGTCGAGAACCTCCACAAGCACCTGGAGCGCGAAACCGGGCCGATCACGACCCGGCGACGCTGGGAAATCGCGGCCTACGCATCGCACGAGGTCGGCCCGGCGCTGTTCTTCAGCCTGCTGATCATCACCGTGTCCTTCCTGCCGGTGTTCGCGCTGGAGTCGCAGGAAGGGCGGCTGTTCCGGCCGCTCGCGTTCACCAAGACGTTCGCAATGGCGTCTGCTGCCGTGCTGGCCGTCACCCTCGTGCCCGTCCTGATGGGCTGGTTCATCCGCGGCCGCGTGCGCGCGGAGCACGAGAATCCGCTCAGCCGCACACTGATGCACGCGTACCGCCCGGTACTGACGCGCGCCCTGCGACATCGCAGGGTTACGCTCGCCGCCGCCGTCGGGCTGCTCGTGCTCACCATCCTGCCGTTCAGCAGGCTCGGCTCCGAGTTCATGCCGCCGGTCGAGGAGGGCACGATCCTGTTCATGCCCATGACGCTGCCAGGCGTGTCGATTCAGCAGGCTGCCGAGATCATGCAGCACCAGAACGCGCTGATCGCGAGCGTGCCCGAAGTCGAGAACGTCGTGGGCAAGGCGGGACGTGCGACGACCGCGACCGATCCGGCGCCGCTGGAGATGATCGAGACGGTCGTGAGCCTCAAGCCGGAGGCCGAGTGGCGCAGCGGCGTCACGTTCGATTCGCTGGTGAGCGAGCTCGACCACCTGACCCGCATGCCCGGTGTCACCAACATCTGGACCATGCCCATCCGCAACCGCATCGACATGCTCGCGACGGGCATGCGTACGCCTGTCGGTGTCAAGGTCTTCGGCCCCGATCCCGCAGAGCTGGAACGCATCGGTACGGAGATCGAGCAGCTGCTGCGCGATGTGCCCGGGACACGCAGCGCCGTCGCCGAGCGCGCGGCGAGCGGCTACTACCTCGACGTGGAAGTGGACCGTGCGGCCGCCGCACGTCACGGCCTCAACGTGCTGGACGTGCAGGAGGCGATGATGGCCGCGGTGGGCGGCATCGTCGCGACGCAGACAGTGGAGGGACGCGAGCGCTACTCCGTGCTGATCCGCTACCCGCGCGACCTGCGCCAGAGCGTGGCGGCCGTCGCGCAGGCCGCCGTGCCGGTGATGGGCGGCGCCACGCACGTGCCGCTCGGACAGGTCGCGACCGTGCGCATGGCGCAGGGGCCGATGGCGATCCGCACGGAGAACGCGTTCCCCCTGAGCAGCGTCTACATCGACGTCGAGGATCGCGACATCGGCGGCTACGTTGCAGAGGCACGGGCTCTGCTCGACGAGCGGCTCGACCTGCCCACCGGCTACACCATCTCCTGGTCCGGGCAGTTCGAGGCCATGGAGCGCGTGCGCGAGAAGATGCAGCTCATCGTGCCGGTCACGATCGGCCTCATCTTCCTGCTGCTCTTCCTGCATTTCAGGAACGTGACGGAATCGCTCATCGTCATGGGCACACTCCCGTTCGCACTGATCGGCGGCGTGTGGCTGCTCTGGCTGCTCGACTATGACACGAGTGTCGCCGTATGGGTCGGCTTCATTGCGCTCGCAGGCGTTGCGGCGGAGACCGGCGTCGTCATGCTCGTCTACCTCGATGGTGCGCTGCACCGGCGCGCACTCGAGCGCGGCCATGACCTGGACGGCGAAGACGTGCATGCCGCGGTCATGGAAGGCGCCGTCGACCGGTTGCGCCCGAAGATGATGACCGTGACGTCCACCATCATCGGACTGCTGCCGCTCATGTGGGCGAGCGGTACGGGTGCGGCCACGATGCAGCGGATCGCAGCACCCATGGTCGGCGGGCTCGTCACCTCGACGATGCTCACGCTGATCGTCGTGCCAGTCGTTTACGCGGCGTGGCGGGAGTGGCAGGTTCGAAGCGGGCGTTTTCCGGTCAGCATCACGGAGGCGTCCACGGCACATGCAACGGCGGCAGCGGAGGGGCGGGCGTGAACGAGCACAGACACGGCGGACATTCGGGACGGACGGGCGATCCGCATTCCGGGCACGGCACCGGCCCGGCGGACACGCACGGGCACGCGCACGAGCACCACGTTCCAGTGGAGCCCGGCTACCCGCTGCACCCCGAACAGGATGTGCACGCGGGCCACGACGCGCACGCTGGCCACGGCGCGCACGCTGGCCATGACGGCCACGACAAACATGCCGGCCACTCCGTCGCGATGTTCCGGGACCGTTTCTGGGTCAGTCTCCTGCTGACGCTGCCCACCATCGTGTTCGGGCACATGCTGGCGGAGCTGACGGCGTACCACCCGCCGACCTTTCCGGGGTCGAACTGGATCGCACCGGTGTTCGGCACACTGGTGTTCATCTACGGCGGACGTGTCTTCCTGCAGGGCGCATGGGGCGAGCTGAAGGCGCGCCTGCCCGGCATGATGACGCTGATCGCACTCGCGATCACCGTCGCATTCGTGTTCAGCGTGGCCGTTCTGCTCGGCTTTCCCGGCATGCCGCTCTGGGAGGAGCTGGCGACGCTGATCACGATCATGCTTCTCGGCCACTGGCTGGAGATGCGCTCGATCGAGCAGGCGAGCGGTGCACTCAACGCACTGGCGAAGCTGCTGCCCGCAACGGCCACGCGCGTGACGGACGCCGGGATGGAGGAGGTCGCCCTCGAAATGCTTCGGGAAGGCGACGTCGTGCTCGTGCGACCCGGTGCGCAGGTGCCGGCCGACGGCACGGTCATGGAGGGCGCCAGCAGCGTCAACGAATCGATGATCACGGGTGAGTCTCGCCCGGTCGACAAGCACGTCGATGATGAGGTCATCGCCGGCACCGTGAACGGCAACGGCTCCCTGCGCGTGCGCGTGACCGGCACCGGGGAGGGCACCGCGCTCGCCGGCATCATGCGTCTCGTGTCCGATGCGCAGTCGTCGCGCAGCCGCGCGCAGGCGCTCGCTGATCGTGCAGCGTTCTGGCTCACGATCATCGCGGTCGCGTCCGGGCTCGTGACGTTCGTCGTCTGGAGCCTGGCCGGTGCGGAGCCGGGCTTCACCGTCGAGCGGGTCGTGACGGTCCTCGTCATCGCCTGCCCGCACGCCCTGGGGCTCGCGATCCCCCTCGTCGTCGCGATCTCCACGACCCTTGGTGCGCGCGGCGGTCTTCTGGTGCGTGACCGGCGCGGTCTCGAGGAGGCACGCAACCTGGACGCAGTCGTCTTCGACAAGACGGGCACGCTCACCCTCGGTGAGCACCGGGTCGTCGAGGTCGCGAGCGACGGGATCAACGACGCCGAGGCGCTGCAGATCGCCGCAGCGGTCGAGCGAGACTCGGAGCACCCCGTCGCGCGCGCCATCGTGACCAGTGCGGCCGAGCGCGAGCTCGCAGTGCCCGACCCGCAGCACTTCCGCGCGATCCCCGGCCACGGTGTCGAGGCGCAGGTCCACGGCCGCACCTGGCGCGTGGGCGGACCGAACCTGCTCCGGCAACTCGAGGTCACGCCGCCAGCGGCGCTCGTGGATGCGGCCGATCGCTTCGCAGAGCGTGGGCAGAGCGCCGTGTACCTCGTCGACGACACGATCGCGCGAGCCGTGTTTGCGATCGCCGACCAGGTGCGACCGGAATCAGTGGAGGCGGTGCGTCGGTTGCACGAGGAAGGGATCGAGGTCGTGATGCTGACCGGCGACTCGCGCGCGGTCGCGGAGTCCGTCGCGACCCAGCTCGGCATCGACACGGTATTCGCCGAGGTGCTGCCGGAGGCCAAGGCCGAAAAGGTCCAGGAGCTCCAGGCTGCCGGGAAGCGCGTGGCCATGGTGGGCGACGGCGTGAACGACGCACCTGCGCTCGTCACCGCCGACGTCGGCATCGCGATCGGCGCCGGCACCGACGTGGCAGTGGAGGCCGGCGACGTCGTACTCGTGCGCAGCGACCCGCGCGACGTCGCACGCATCGTCCGGCTGTCCAGGGCAACCTACCGGAAGATGATCCAGAACCTCTGGTGGGCTGCTGGCTACAACATCGT
>DASTYK010000154.1 GCA_035764935.1 Longimicrobiales bacterium
GGTGTTCCGCTACCAGACCGCCTCCGGCCGCACCGTCGCGCACCTCGACCTCTACCGGCTGAACGACCCCGAGGACGTGTGGGAGCTCGGCTGGGAGGAGCTGAGCGACGGCGAGGAGATCACGCTGCTGGAATGGCCGGAGCGCGCCGGTGAGCTGGTGCCCGGGGATCGCTGGGACGTCACGCTGCGCCACGGTGCGCTGCCCGAGCTGCGGGCGGTCACGATCGAGGCCGTTGGCGACGCGCCGCCGATTCCCGCTGCGCTGGCCGAACGCGCATGGGGCGCGGAGGCACAATGAGCGGCGAGCGCTTCGTCCTGGCAATGGACACCGCGACCGCGCCGGGCGGTGTCGCGCTCGGCCGCGGCCCGGACGTGCTGGTCGAGGTCAGCCTCGGCATCGCGGAGCGCCACTCCGAGCTGCTGCTGCCCGCAATCGACTTCGTGCTGAACGCAGCGCGTGTCTCGATGAACGACGTGGACGCGATCGTCTGCGGCGCAGGACCCGGTTCGTTCACGGGCGTCCGCATCGCCGCGGCAACAGCCAAAGGCCTCGCGCACGTGCGCGGCACTCCGCTGTTCGCGTACTCCTCGCTGCTGGCCGCGGCCACTGCTGCCGCCCCCGCGGACAGCACCGTGTGCGCGCTGTTCGATGCGCGCCGCGGCGAGGCGTTCGCCGGGTGCTGGCGCTTCGACGGGCAGCGCTCCGAGGCACTGCTCGAGCCGGGTGCCGACGACGTCGCAGCGATCGTCGCACGACTGGCGACGCACGATCCGCTGTACGTCGGCAACGGCGCGGAACGGAACCGCGCGCGCATCGAGGAACGCGGCGGCCGCGTTGCACACGGGGCGATCGGCGGGTGCGCGGGCGCGCTGGTGCGGATCCATTCGATGCACGAGGATGCGATGCCCGTCGACGCCGCGCACTGGCAGCCCGATTACGTGCGCGCGCCGCACGTGACCGTGCCGCGCGACATGCGCAAAGGCGACGATGCAGGCGCAGGGGCGTCGCATGCTGCTGCTGTACCGGCCGACGAGCGCGGGGGCACTGCATGACCAGCACGGAGCGCGCGACGCGCGGGACACTGCCACCCGACATCGTAATCCGCGCGATGACGTTCGCCGATCTGCCGACCGTGTTCGACATCGAGCTGGACAGCTACAGCATGCCGTGGGGCGACGAGACGTTCCGCGGCCTGCTGCGCCGGCGCGATGCGGAAGCACTGGTCGCCGAGCAGCACGAGGAGGTGATCGGCTACGCGATCTACTGGTGGGTCGCGGACCAGGCCGAGCTCGGCAACGTCGCCGTGGCTGCAAAGGCGCGCGGGCAGGGCGTGGGTGCCGCGCTGGTGAATGCCGTGGTCACGCGCGCGCTGCGCCGCGGCGCGCGCGAGCTGTTCCTGGAGGTGCGACCGTCGAACCGCGTCGCACAGCGGCTCTACGAGCGGCTCGGCTTCCTGCCGGTGGGCCGCCGCCGCAACTACTACGCACGACCGACCGAGGATGCGCTCGTCATGCGACGCGCGCTGGAGGAATAATGATGTCGTCCTTTCCGATCTACCGTCCGCGCCGGCTGCGCCGCACCGAGACGCTCCGCAGCCTGGTGCGCGAGACCATCGTTCGACCGCAGGACCTGGTGCTGCCGCTGTTCGTGGTGCCGGGCAGCAATGTGCGACGTCCTGTCGGTTCGATGCCGGGCGTCTTCAACACGTCCGTCGACGAGACCGTCCGCGACGCGCGCGAGGCGTGGGAGCTGGGCATCCCCGCCGTGCTGCTCTTCGGGATCCCGCCGCACAAGGACGAGGTCGCGAGCGGCGCGTTCGGCGAGGAGGGCATCGTGCAGCAGGCGGTCCGCGCCATCAAGCGCGAGCTGCCCGAGCTGCTCGTGATCACCGACGTCTGCCTGTGCGAGTACACGTCGCACGGCCACTGCGGCATCGTGCGCGACGGCGCCGTCGTCAACGACGAGACGCTGGAATTGCTCGCGCGCCAGGCGCTGCACCATGCGCAGGCGGGTGCAGACATCGTCGCGCCGAGCGACATGATGGACGGCCGCGTCGGTGTGATCCGCGCGCTGCTCGACGAGGAGGGCTTTGCCGAGACCGCGATCCTCGCGTACTCGGCGAAGTATGCGTCCGCATTCTACGGTCCGTTCCGGGAGGCAGCCGATAGCGCGCCGCAGTTCGGCGACCGGCGCGCCTACCAGATGGATCATGCCAACGCGGAGGAAGCGATCCGCGAGGTCGCGCTGGACATCGAGGAGGGCGCCGACATGGTAATGGTCAAGCCCGCCCTCGCCTACCTCGACATCATCCGCCGCGTCAAGGACGAGTTCGGCTACCCCC
>DASTYK010000155.1 GCA_035764935.1 Longimicrobiales bacterium
AGGCCGCGTCCGCGCCGCTGTCCGTACGCATCCGGTGGTCGAAGTGGGCGGCCAGGAGGTGACCCGGAGGCAGCGCTGCCGGACCGAAGCGGAGCAGGTGGAGCAGCGCCATGGAATCGGCGCCGCCGGACAGGGCAACGAGAGCACGCGCGTGCGCGCCCACGCGCGCGAGGGCGCGCGCCGCGTCCACTGGCGGCCGTGCGTCGCCCGGCGCTGCCGGCGCCGCGCGGCTCACGCGAGCGCGCCGAGCTCCGGGTCGCCCGGCGGCAGCGGTCGGCCGACGCGTGCGTGCAGCACCTGCGCGAGCCGGTCCGGCCGATCGGTGACCAGGCCGTCCACGCCCCAGTCCAGGAGTCGGACCATGTCGGCGGTCTCGTTCACGGTCCAGATGTGCACGTGAGCTCCGCTGCGATGCACGTCGCGCACGAAGCGGGGCGTGACGATGCGCCGGCCGTTCCAGGTCTCCGGCGTCTGTGCAACGTGCGCCCGCATCGAAGCAAAGCGCGCGCAGTGCAGCCGGTGCAGCGTGTAGAACGTGCGGCCGCGCTCGACCGACGCACTCAGTGCACCTTCCCACTCGTGGAACAGCGTGCGGTCGCGATCGAACGCACTGGCGAGAACGATCCGGTCGCGCGCGCCCGCGGCGTCCAGGGCATCGAAGAGCGGACGCTGCGCCGCGCCCGTCTTGACCTCCACCGTGATCGGTATGTCCGGCAGCGCGGCCAGCACCTCGCCGATGGTCGGGACGCGGACCCCGTGACCGCGCAGCGGGAAGGTGCGGCCGCCGTCGCGCGTGAAGTGATGCGCCGCATCGAGGCTCTGCAGCTCCGCGAGCGTCATCGCTGCGACGTCGCCGGTGCCGTTCGTCGTGCGGTCCACCGTTGGATCGTGGATCACGACACAGTGGCCGTCCGCGGTCGCGCGCACGTCGAGCTCGAGCATGTCGACCTGCCACAGCTCGTGCGCGCGCGTGAATGCGTACAGCGTATTTTCCGGATACAGACCGGCGCCGCCGCGGTGCGCGATCAGGAGAGGAGCACCCGCGAGCAGCGGATGCGGGGCGTCACTCACGTCAGTCGTCGCGGCCGGCAAGCTCGAGCCGCGAGGCAGCATCAACGGAGATCCCGTGCAGCCGGTAGAGCACGAGATCGATCAGCCGCTCGACCATCTCGCGCTCGAAGCGCGCCTCGTCGTCGGTTGCCGGCAGCAGTTCCAGGTAGCGCGTGGACAGGAAGAGCAGCACGTCCTCGACGACCTCGGGGCGCGGCGTCGCCGGTACCTTGGAGTCCGCCGTGGCCTTCTTCAGCAGCAGACCGTCGACGAATGCGAGAAAGCCCGGGAAGGCGAGCTCGACCAGCTCGCTGCCGCCCTGGGACATCTCCTCCTCGGTAAGCTTCTCCCACTCGAGCTCGTTCCAGTACAGCTCCTCGGCTTCCTCGCGCAGGAACGTGCGCCGGTCCTCGCTCAACCCGGACGGGCGTGGCGGCACGAGCGGCGACTGCAGCAGGTGCTCGAGTCGGGCGCGACGTCGCGCGAGGAAGACCTCCGGGTGGAGTCGCCGTGGCGGCTGCGGATTGCTCATTCGGTTCCCGTGACGTTTCGCGGCAACATACGCGCGCCGTCCACGGGCGGCAAACCGCTACAGCCGGAACTCCTGGAACAGCCGCTTCTCCCCCTCCCCTTCGATGTTGGCCTCCAGCTCGACGTACGGCTCCAGGCCGCTGCCCGCAAGCTTCTCGCGGAAGAGCTGGTCGAGCTGGAACACGCCAGCCGAGTTGGACAGCTCGATACGCAGCCGTACCGGCTTGTTCTCACCGTGCTCGATGTGCACCGAGTCGACTGCGGCCGCCGACAGCGAGTGAATGCTCGTCGAGCCCGCCGCGAACGGGATCCGCGAACGGCCCTTGGCCATGTCGAGCGCATCGGCCACGCGCACCACACCGGCCTCGATCGTGAGCGGACGTCCGTCCGAGCGGTGCGCAATGATCGCATGCAGGGTCTCGGCCTTCACGATGGCCGCCGTGCGCGCATCGTAGATCCCCGACAGCAGTGAGCCGAGGCGCTCTCGGGCGATGAACAGGGAGTACGACTCGTGGTCCGTCCGATGGATGGCCATGCCCACGTCATGCAGCATCGACGCTGCGGCCACCACGACCTCCGCGTCGTCCCGCCCCATCTCGTAGTTGCGCACGATCGACGGCTCCACGCCCCCTTCGGCGAGCAGTCGGATGAGCCGTGTCGCGATGTTCATCACGATCTTCACGTGGACCGGACCATGGTCCGTCATGCCGAGCCGCTCGATCGCGTTGACGTTCGCCGCGAGCCACAGGCCGTACAGCTCGTCGTCCGCATTCGCGGCAGCGACCAGTGCGCGCAGCTTCTCGTTGTGACGCTCCGGCACGCTCATCTGGATGCGACGCTCGAACCGGTCGGCTATGCTGCGCCGGTACTCGTGGGACTCCTCGTCGTGCAGTTCCTCCACCATGCGTCTCTCCTCCGTCATCCACGTCGACCACCCGCCCGTATGCACGCACCATGCGCACCAAAAGGAAAGGCGCCACGGTTCCCCGTGGCGCCCTCCGCAAACCGACTGCCGTTACGAATGTTCAGGCCATTGCTGCGCCGCCGTTGCCGGCGGCAGGTGCAGCGCTCGCCGACTTCGTGGCACTCTTCCGACGCGTCGTCTTGCGGGCACCCTTGCGGGCCGTCTTGCGGGCACCCTTGCGAGCGGTCGACTTGCGCGCCGTCGACTTCCGTGCACCCTTGCGGGCCGTCTTGCGCGCACCCTTACGGGCCGTCGACTTCCGTGCACCCTTGCGCGCGGTCTTCCGTGCGCCCTTCCGGGCCGTCGACTTCCGTGCACCCTTCCGGGCCGTCTTGCGTGCGCCCTTCCGAGCGGTCGACTTCCGTGCGCCCTTGCGCGCGGTCTTGCGTGCGCCCGTACGACGTGCCGTCGACTTGCGTGCGCCCTTGCGTGCCGTCTTGCGTGCGCCGGCGCGCTTGGTCGTGCGCTTCTTCGCCGCCGTCTTGCGGGTGCCCTTGCGGGCCGTCCGCTTCGTCGTGGTCCTGCGTCGCGTTGCCATGTGCGGTCCTTTCGAAAAGTGGACTTGGAACCAGCAACTGCTTCCCACGGGTGAGTGGGTGTGCGTGTATGTCTATACGCGTGCGCGCGAAAACACAAGATTTTTTTTGGCCTCACCATCCATCGATCATCGGTCCGGGTCAGCGCCATGCACGTTGAACGGACCTGCACGCGACCACCTGAACGCAGCATGTCGAAGCCTCGAGGCAACGTGTTCGAGTATGCCGACGTCACAGCGACATGGCGCGTTCGGCAATCCACCCGACCCGACGAGCCACTGTTGCGACACGTGCACAGGCAGCATCTTGGGGGAGCAGCCGACCGCTGCTCCTGCCGACCGTCATGACTCCGTTCCCCGGTTCGCACATGCGAGTACCCAGCCGCTTCCTCATCGCCGCTGTCGTCCTGCTCGTCGTCGTCGCGCTCGGTGTCGGCATCTACGCCCGCATCGGTGCCCGCAGCGAAGTGGCGGGCGACACGCTCGGCACATCTCCCGACCTGCCCGACGTGTCCGCGTCGAGCGCGTTCGCGATCGACCAGCCGATCCCCGTCGAAGCCGCGCCCGTCCTGCGGGACACGCTCGTGCTGACCGTGCGAGCCGAGGGCCAGGCCGCGGCGTGGCGGCAGACGACCGTGCATGCGCAGGTAGCAGGACAGGTACGCCGCGTCGGCGTACGGGAGAACAGTCGGGTCGCGCCCGGCACCCCGCTCCTCACGATCGACTCGACGGAGTATGCGCTGGCCGCGGCCGAGGCGCGGGCGCGGATGCGACAGTCGCTGGCGCAGTACCAGGAGCTGACGCTGTTCGACGAACGGATCGAGGACGCTGCGGTGCGTGCCGACCGGGAGCGTGCCGCACGTGCGCGCAGCGGGCTGGATGCAGCAGAGGTCGCGGTGCGTCGTGCGGAGCTGGACCTGCAACGGACGCGGGTCGTGAGTCCCTTCAGCGGACGCGTCGCGAACCTGCGTGTGGTGCCCGGCCAGACGGTCAGGGCGGGCGACGAGCTGGTCACGATTGCCGACATCGATCCGATCCGGCTCGAAGTCCAGGTGCTCGAGGGCGCGCTCGGTCACCTGGCGATCGGCGGCGGCGCACGCGTCACCTTCTCCGCATTCCCTGGTGAGAGCTTCGTCGGTCGCATCGAGACGGTGAACCCGATCGTGGACCCGGCGACCCGGAGTGCACGCGTCATCGTGACCGTGCCCAACCCGGATGGTCGGATCCTGCCGGGCTTCTACGCGGTCGTGCAGCTCGATGCGCGCCGCTTCGCGGACCGCGTGCTGGTCCCGCGCAGTGCGATCCTGGAGCGGGACCGACGCACGATGCTGTTCGTGTACGCGCCCGATGCGAACGGGCGGGCCGGTCGTGCGAAATGGCGCTACGTGACCACCGGGCTGGAGAACAACGACGTCGTCGAGATCGTCGAGAACCCGGACACCGACATGGTCGAGCCCGGTGAGGTGGTGCTGGTCGGCGGTCACCACACGCTGACGCACGACGCGCCCGTGCGGCTGGTCGACAATGCCCGCGCGGCGGGCGGGCGGCCGGAATGAGGAAGTCGCGTGAGTCCCTGGGGCTCGGAGCGCTGCGTGTTTGCGCGACCGTGGCCACCCTCCTCTTCGTCACGGTTGCGAGCGGCGCTGCGCAGACACCACCTGCCACGCTCACGCTGGAGGATGCGCTCCGATTCGCGCGGGAGCACAGTCCGCAGTACCGGCAGGCACTGAACGACGCGCACGTCGCATCGGCGCAGGTGCGCCAGAGCTACGGTGCGTTCCTGCCGTCGCTGAATGCGTCCCTCGGCTACAACGGGCTGTCCTCACGCACGTCGACCGGCGAAGGCAACTTCGGCGAGGTGATCGAGGACGAGGAGCGGGTGGTCGAGAGCAGCAGTGGCTCGCACGGTGTGAGCGCGCGCATGACGCTGTTCGATGGCGGCGCGATGTTCCGGCGGGTGAGTGCCGCGCGTGCGCAGGAGGAGGCGACCGAGGCGACGATCGCGGCGGCGCTCAACCAGCTCGACGCGACGGTCGAGCGCGCCTGGCACGACGCGCAGCGCGCGGAGCGGCTGATCGAGCTGGAGGAGCGACTGCTGGCGTCGGCGCGCGAGCGGCTGGAACGGAGCGAGCAGCTCTTCCGCATCGCGGCCGCGACGCAGGTCGACGTGCTGGGTGCTCAGGTGGACGTCGCGTCGCAGGAGCAGACGCTGGCGGCGGCCCGTGACGAGGCGCGCAAGAGCCGGCTCGCACTCCTGGAGACGATCGGGCTGCCACCCCACGATGCGGACTCCTTCGCAATCCCTGCGGACCTGCCGGCCGCGTTCGACCCCGCGTCGCTGGACGTGAGCGCGCTCGTCGCGCAGGCGCTGCAGTCGAGCCCCGCCGTTCTGCAGCGAGGCGCACTCGCCGAGGCCGCCGACCGGCAGGCGAGCGCCGCACGTGCAGCGCGCTGGCCGTCCATCGATGCGAACCTGAGCTACAACCGCAGCCTGCGCGAGGCGGGCGCGTTCGACGCGTTCGGCCAGCTCGGCGCGCAGCAGCGCGGCTTCAGCTTCGGCCTGTCGGCCAGCCTGCCGATCTTCTCCAACTTCCGGACCGCGGCGAGCATCGCACAGGCGGAGGCGGGCGCGGAGGACGCGCGGGAACAGGCGCGCGCGATGCGACTGCAGACGGAGCGCGAGGTCCGTGCTGCGGTGATCGATCTCGAGAACGCGCACCGGCAGCTCTCGCTGGCCGAGCAGAAGGCCGCGCTCAGCGCACAGCGCCTCGAGCTGGCCACGGAGCAGTACCGTCTCGGTGCCCTCGACTTCCTGAGCCTGCAGCGCGTGATCGACGACACGTCCAACGCGGAGCGCCAGGCACTCGACGCACGCTACGGCTTCGTGCGTGCGCGCGTCGCGCTGGAAGAGAAGCTGGGCGCTCCCCTGCCGCAGAGCTGAGGCGACGATGTCGATTCCCCGCCTCGCGATCCAGAGGCCGGTCGCCATTGCGATGCTCTTCATTGCACTGGTGTTCCTGGGCGTGCTCTCCGCCAGTCGCCTGCCCGTCGACCTGCTGCCCGACATCGCCTACCCGAAGCTGATCGTCCATACCAGCTACCCGGACGTCGCGCCCGCCGAGGTCGAGCGGTTCGTCACCGAGCCGGTCGAGCAGCAGGTAGCGACCGTGCCCGGCGTCGAGCGCGTCGAGAGCATGACGCGCGAGGGCGCCTCGCTCGTCGTGCTGCGCTTCGCGTGGGGCACGGACATGGACTTTGCCGCGCTCAACGTGCGTGAGAAGATCGACGCGCTGCGCGACGTCCTGCCCGGGCGCGCCGCGCGCCCCGTCGTGCTGCGCACCGACCCGCGCAGCGAGCCCGTGATGGCCATCAGCATCGCGGGCGACGTCAGCCTCTGGGACCTGAAGGAGCTGGGCGAGACGGTGTTCCGCCGCCGGTTGGAGCAGATCGACGGCGTCGCGGAAGCGGCCGTGACCGGCGGACTGGAGCGCGAGATCCAGGTCGACGTCGACCACGCGCGCATGGACAGCTACGGCATCACGCTGCAGCAGATCGAAGCGGCGCTGCAGGGAGCGAACGCGAGCGCGCCGAGCGGCACCATCCGCCGGGGCCGCTACCGCTACGCGCTGCGCACGATCGGCGAGCTGCAGACGGTGGACGAGATCGGCCGCGTCGTGATCGCGCAGCAGGCACCGGGCAGCACCCGACCCGACGGGCGCATCCTGCTGCGCGACGTCGCGACCGTGACGGACGGCTTCCGCGAGCGCGAGTCGCTCGCCCGCTACAATGGGGCGGAGTCGGTCGGCTTGCTGATCTACAAGGAATCGGGCGCGAATACGGTACGGGTCGCCGAGCGCGTGGAGGAGGCGCTCGGCCAGCTGCGCGCGGAGTACCCGGAGGTCGCGCTCGAGGTCGCGAGCAGCCAGTCGGGCTTCGTGGCCGAGGCGATCGCGAACCTCGTACAGGAGATGATCCTCGGCGCGATCCTCGCCTTCCTCGTGCTCGTGCTGTTCCTGCGCGACGCACGGTACCCGATCGCGATCTCGCTGGCCATCCCGATCTCCGTGATCACGACGTTCGCGCTCATGCACGCGACCGGGATTTCGATCAACATCATGAGCCTGGGCGGCCTCGCGCTCGGCGTCGGCATGCTCGTCGACAACTCGATCGTGGTGATCGAGAACGTGTTCAGGCACCGCGAGCGCGGACTGGGTGCGGCTGCCGCCGCGACACTGGGCACGGCCGAAGTGCAGCGCGCGATCACGGCGGCCACCCTCACGACCATCGCGGTGTTCGGCCCGATCGTGTACGTGGAGGGCGTGGCCGGCGAGCTGTTCGCCGCGCTGTCCTTCACGGTCGCGTTCTCGCTGCTGGCCTCGCTGTTCGTGGCGCTGACGCTGCTGCCGATGATGGCCGCGCGGTGGGAGCAGGACGCATCGCCCTCCGCCCCGTCCGCGCTGCGTGCGCGGCTCATGGCCCCGCTGCACGCATTCGATCGCTGGTTCGACGGCTTCACCCTGCGCTACCGCGGCTGGCTGGAGTCGGCGCTCGCGCACCGCGGGCGCGTGGTGCTCACCTGTCTCGGGCTGCTCCTGCTGACCGTGCCGTTCGCACTGTCACTGGATCGCAGCGTCCTCCCCGACGTGGACCAGGGTGGCTTTCGCGCGCGCCTCACGCTGCCGCGCGGGACCCCGCTGGAAACGACGGCCAGCCTGGCTGCGCAGCTCGAGTCCATCGTCCTTGCCGACGACGACGTCGCCGCGGTCTTCAGTCGCATCGGCCGGCAGACGGCGATTGCAGGTGTCGAGGAGGAGGAGAGCGGACTGCACACCGCGGTGCTCGACGTGCGGCTCGCGTCCGGCGCACGGACGGATCGGGTGCTCGAGCGGCTGCGCCCGCAGCTGGCGTCGCTGCCGGCCGGCAGCATCGCGCTCGAGACCGGCCAGGCGACCGCGCTCGGTGCGCTGCTCGGCGCCGGTGAAGCGGACATTGCCGTGCGTGTGCGCGGCAACGACCTGGACGCGTCGCTCGCCTATGCGGAGCAGATCCGGGAACGCATCAGCGGGTTCGCCGGGCTGGCCAACGTACGCGTCGGCACGGAGCTCGGGCAGCCGGAGTTCCGGATCGAGATCGATCGCGAGCGTGCTGCGTCCTACGGCCTGGAACCGCAGCGGATCGCACGCGAGATCGAGACGTACATGCGCGGGACGGAGGCGACGCAGTTCGTCGACTTCGATCGTCGGATCCCGGTCGTCGTGCGGCTGCCCGAGGACGCACGCCGCTCGCTCGAGACGCTGGCCACGCTCTCACTGGACGGCGTTCCCGTGCACGAGCTGATCCGCATCCAGGAGGGGGTCGGCCCGGTCGAGATCCGCCGCCTCGACCAGAGCCGCTACGTGCCGGTGTTCGCCGACGTACGCGAGGGCGGCGTCGACCAGGCCGTGGGCGAGATCCGCACGGCATCGGCGGCTCTCGCCGCACCGCCGGACACGCGCATCGAGATCGGTGGCGAGAACGAGGAGATGCAGCGCTCCTTCCGCCATCTCGCACTCGCGTTCGTGCTTGCGGTCATACTCGTCTACATGATCCTGGCGGCGGAGTTCGAATCCTTCGTGCACCCGTTCACGGTGCTGCTCAGCATCCCGTTTGCACTGATCGGCGCCGTGCTCGCGCTCTGGCTGACGGGTGGAGGGGTGAACACGATCTCGCTGATCGGGGTCATCATCCTCACCGGCATCGTGGACAACAACGCCGTCGTGATGCTGGACCTGGTGAGCCAGCTCAGGGCGCAGGGCGCCTCCACACGTCAGGCCCTGCTCGAGGCCGCTCAGGCTCGACTCCGGCCGATCCTGATGACGACGCTGACCACGATGCTCGCGATCCTGCCGATGGCGCTCGCGATCGGCGCCGGTGGCGCGCTGCAGGCGCCGCTCGGCATTGCGGTCTTCGGCGGGCTGTTCACCGCCACCGCACTGACGCTCATCGCGCTGCCGGTCGCGTACGAGCTGATCGAGGACCTGCGCACCCGGGTGCGCCACGCCTTCGCGGGTGGATCCGCGCGCGAGCAGGCCGTGGATGCCGGCCCCGTCGAGCCTGCGCCGACTGCCGCGGACAGCGCAGCAGTCGCCGGGACCGTCACGCGGGACGGTGCCGACATGGGCACGGTGGACGAGAGCGGCGTCGCATGATACGGATGTCGCTGCGGCGCCCCGTCGCCGTGACGATGACGTACCTCACGATCGCGGCGCTCGGGGTCGCTGCGTGGCTCAACATCCCGGTGGAGCTGCTGCCGGACACGGAGCTGCCGCGCCTGTCGATCGTGACTCAGTTCCCCGGCGCCTCACCCGAGGTCACGGAGGCGTTCCTCACCGCGCCGCTGGAGGCGGTGGTGCAGCAGGTGCGCGGCGTCGAGAAGATCACGTCGGTCTCGGAAGAGGGGCACTCCACGATCGAGGTGTGGTTCGCGCGGGATGCCGACATGGACTTCGCCCGACTGGAGCTGTCGGAACGCATCGCCGCGATCGAGCAGGACCTGCCGCTCGGCTCACGGCCACCCCGCATCGAGGCGTACGTCCCGCGGGAGTTCGAGGACCAGCGCAGGCCGTTCCTCTCCTACACCATCACCGGCCCCTACATGCTCGAGCACCTGCGCGAGTACGTAGAGGACGACATCGCGCCGGACCTGGCGCAGCTCGACGGCGTTGCGGGCGTTGCGGCCTTCGGCGGCCGCGACCGGGTGCTGGAGCTGGAGCTGAGCGAGGCGCGCATCCAGTCGCTCGGGCTGCGGCCGGAGACCGTGCGCCAGCGAGTCATGGAGATGGAGTTCGTGCGCGAGGCGGGCGCGGTGTACACGCCGGCCGGCACCCTGCGCACGCTCGCGATCCGGCAGCGGCCGGAACGCGCCGACGAGGTCCGTGAGCTGCCCGTGCTGGCGGACAACGGCCGCATCGTGCGTGTCGGCGACATCGCGACGGTGCACGAGACCTGGGAGGACGCGACCAGCTACTACCGCATCGATGGCTTCCCGGCAGTGTCCTTCTACGTCCAGAAGGGCATCAACACGAATGCGGTCCGGGTTGCGGACGCGGTGAAGGCCCGACTGGCGGAGATCGCACCGTCGCTGCCGAGCGGCACGCGCCTCATCCTGGGTGACGACCAGAGCGAGGAGATCCGGGAGCAGCTTGCCGACCTCCGCAACCGCGCCCTCGTGTCCGCCGCGATCGTGCTCGTCGTACTGCTCCTCTTTCTCGCCACGCCCGGTGCCGCCGCGGTCGTCTTCGCGACCGTGGTGTTCGCCGTGATGATCACCCTCAACGTGATCCACTTCGGCGGCATGACGCTGAACCTGCTGACGCTCATGGGACTCGCCATGGGCTTCGGGCTGGTCGTCGACAACGCGATCGTCGTGCTCGAGAACACCTTCCGACTGCGGCAGCAGGGCGTCCCGGACGAGGAGGCCGCGCACCGCGGCGCGCGCGAGGTCGTGCTGCCGATCCTGGCTGCGACGGGGACCACCGTGATCGTGGTCGTCCCCTTCGTGTATCTCCAGGGCGAGCTGCGCGTCTACTACGTCCCGCTGGCGGTCGTCGTGGCGGTGAGCCTGGTCGCGTCACTGTTCGTCGCGTTCACGTTCATACCGGCTGCTTCCCGCCGACTGCTCCGCGGCGCCATGGCGGACAGCGGTCGTGCAGCCGGGACGTCACTGCCCCGGATTGCACGCGCCTATGTCGGGCTCATCCGCGGCACGCTGCGCTTCCCATGGGTCGCGATCGCCGTTGCCCTGCTCATGCTGGGTGGATCGTACTACCTGTTCGACCGCTACGTCAGCCGCGGCGTGCTCTGGGGATGGGGCGGCGGCAACGATACCTACATCGACATCCGCATCCAGCAGCCGCGCGGCGGCGAGATCGAGCGGACCGACGAACTCGCCCGTTTCTTCGAAGCGCGGCTGCGCGAGATGCCGGAGGTCGATCGCTTCGTCACCAATGTCGCACCGGGCCACGGCTCGATCCGCGTCACCTTCCCGGAAGAGATCGCACTCACCTCGATCCCCGTCGCGATCAAGGAGCAGCTCGTCCAGTACAGCCTGCTCTTCGGCGGCACGGACGTGCGCGTGTACGGGTTCGGCCCCTCCTTCTACGGCGGCGGCGGCAGCCCGCCCAACTACTCGATCCGCATTCTCGGCTACAACTACGAACAGGTCCGCGCCATCGCGGACGACCTGGCCGCGCGGCTCCAGCGGTTCACGCGCATCCGCGATGTCGACACCAACTCCGCAGGTACCTGGTTCCAGCGCGACCGCGCGACGGAGCTCGTCCTCGAAATCGATCGCGCGCGCCTGGCGCTGCACGGCCTCAGCGCACGCGACGTCGTGCAGCACGTGCGCGCCGCCGTTGCGGGACAGACCCAGCAGGGCACGGTCCGCGTGGGGGGCGAGGAGATGCAGTTCGCGGTCAAGCTGGAAGGGTACCGCGACATGGACATGCAGCGGCTGAACGGCCTGCTGATTCCCACGTCCACCGGCAGCGCCGTCCGCCTGGACGACGTGGCCACGCTGCGCGAGCGCGACGTGCTCGCGCGCGTCGTGCGCGAGAACCAGCAGTACACGCGCAATGTCAGCTACGAGTTCCGTGGACCCGCAAAGATGGGTGACCTGGTGCGGGAGGCCGTCGTGAATGCGACCGCACTGCCGCCCGGCTACACCATCGAGGACCGGCAGGCCTGGTCCTGGGACGAGGAGGAGAAGGCGCAGATCTACGGCGTCATGGCCGTAGCACTCGTGCTCATCTTCATGGTGTGCGCCGCACTGTTCGAGTCGCTGCGTCAGCCCTTCTGCGTCCTGCTCAGCGTGCCCATGTCACTGATCGGCGTGTTCCTCGTCTTCTTCTACACCGGCGCATCGTTCACCCGTGAAGCGTACGTCGGGGTGATCATGATGGCCGGCATCGTGGTCAACAACGCGATCCTGCTGGTCGATCACATGAACCAGCTTCGCAGGCGCGACGGTATGCCACTGCACGATGCCGTGCTGCGCGGAGCGCTGGAGCGTGTACGCCCGATCCTGATGACGAGTGCCACGACCGTCTTCGGGCTGCTGCCCCTGGTGGTCATGAGCGGAGCCAATGAGCGGATCTGGAACGCGCTGACCTACGCACTGATCGGAGGACTGACCAGCTCGACCCTGCTCGTGCTCACCGTGACGCCCGCCATCTACCTGATCCTCGAGCGGAACAGAGAGTCCGCAGGGGTGCGGAAAACGAAACAGGGCGGGCACGCGGTGCCCACCCTGTCGCCAACCTGATCGCGGCGTCGCCGCGACCATCCCGTCAGTTCGCGCGAGCGCGGAATGCCTGGCTCCGCAGCAGCGCGGCGACGTGCTGCATGTAGTGGTTCTGCGGCAGCCCGCGACGCGTCGCGAACTTCGGTCCCGCGACGGGCTGCGCATCCAGCTCCAGCAGCGCGCCCGTTCCGCCACAGTCCGGGCAGGCCTGCGGGCGCAGCGGGCTGCGATCGCTCTCGTCCGTGTTCGCCGCAACGCGCGTCCACGGGACCTCCCAGCTATATCCCCCAGCGATATGACCACAGCCGTCGCAGCGGCGGCAGCTATGAATCTTCATTGTGTCTCTCACGGTACAGTGGTTCAGGTACAGCCGTCTAATATATACAAGGAGCAGGAGAGTTCAACCATGGGCAGTGACTGCCCACCCGCCGCACCGACAGGCGGCTGGCGCACCCGGACGGCGGTTCCTGCTTACGTCCTCGACGCGGGAGTTGCCGGTTCATTCCGCACCTCCGCTCGCCCGTGCAGCGCAGGGACGCGCGGGCCGCGGCCCGGGAGGTCCGGTCCCCTCGGGAGCTGCGCCGACCCTCTCGTGCAACGTGGGAAACCCCTTCCGCATCCAACCCGTACGGCCAGCGTCAAACGATCATCACTCCGGCATCGAATCCGACATGGAACTGATCCGCACTGTACGACAGCACGCCCGGCGTCTGGGGCGTGCGCGCCTGTTCACGGTGATCTGCGTGGCAACGCTGGCGCTGGGGATCGGCGCGACCACGGCCATCTATGCCGTCGTGGATGCGGTGCTGCTGGAGCCGCTTCCGTACCCGGCGCACGACCGGCTGGCGATCGTGTGGCACGCTGCGCCGGGCGTCGCGGAGGGGAACATGCCGCAGTCGCCGGCGCTGCATTACACGTACGAGGCGGAGTCGCGCACGCTGGAAGCGCTGGGGATGACCTCCAACGGGCGCGGATCGGTGACGCAGCTCGGAGACCCGGAAGAGGTGCGGGTAACCTGGGTGACGCACGGCACACTGGGGATTCTCGGGGCGCGGCCGGTGCGCGGCCGCCTCTTCAGCCCCTCGGACGACGAGCCGGGTGCCCCGCAGACGGCGCTGGTGAGCTGGGCGTACTGGCAGAACCGGCTGGACGGAGCGCAGGACGTGGTCGGACGGACGATCACGCTGGACGGCGTTCCTCGTGAGATCATCGGCGTGCTGCCCGACGATTTCCGGGTGCTCGACGCCGAACCGGCGATCTACATCCCGTTCCAGTTCGATCGTGCGCAGCTGTTCGTCGGCAACTTCAGCTACACGGGAATCGCGCGGCTGCGCCCCGGCACGAGCCTGGAAGCGGCGAACACGGACCTCGCGCGACTGCTGGAGCCGGCGATGGAGCGTTTTCCCGGCCCGATCTCGCTGGAGAACCTGCGGTCGGCGGGCTTTGCGCCGAATCTGCGTCCGCTCACCGAACAGGTGATCGGAGACGTCGCGAGCGTGCTCTGGGTGCTGCTGGCGACGGTCGGTGCGGTGCTGCTGATTGCGTTTGCCAACGTGGCGAACCTGTTCCTGGTGCGCGCCGAAGGGCGGTACCGTGAAGTTGCGCTGCGTACCGCGCTCGGGGCGAGCCGCACGCGGCTCGCGCGCGAGTTCCTGAGTGAGAGCATGCTGCTCTCGCTGCTGGGCGGCATGATCGGCCTCGCCCTCGCCGCTGCCGGTCTGCAGCTGCTGCACGCACTGGCACCCGAGCAGCTTCCGCGGCTCGCCGAAGTGGGAATCGACGGATCCGTGGTGGCCGTTGCGCTGCTGCTCACCATGTCGGCGGGCGCGGTGCTCGGCCTCGTGCCCATCGTGCGTCATGGCACGGAGCGGGTGTCGGGCATTCTGCGCGAAGGCGGTCGTGGCGGCAGCGCGGGGCGGGAGCGGCACCGCGCACGCAACGCCCTGGTGGTGGGACAGCTCGCGATGGCGCTGGTGCTGCTGACCGGTTCGGGCCTGATGATCCGCACAGCACTGGCGCTGCGCGACGTGCATCCGGGCTTCACGGACCCCTCGTCCCTGCTGACACTGCGACTCGCGATTCCCTCTGCTGCGGTCGAGGAGCCGCAGGAGGTAGCGCTGATGCACGAGCGCATCCTGCGCAATCTGCAGGGTGTGCCGGGCGTGTCGGCCGCCGGCATCGCATCGGCGATCCCGATGAGCGACTACCAGTCGAACGACCCGCTCGAGGCGGAGTCGGCGCCGATGGCGCCGGGCCAGGTCCCGCCGATCCGCCGCTTCAAGTGGATCTCGCCCGGTTTCTTCGAGACAATGGGCACCCCGCTCGTGGCGGGACGCGCGTACACGTGGGACGACGTCCGCAACCTGCAGCGCACCGTGATGCTGAGCGAGTCGCTCGCGCGCGAGCTGTTCGGCACGCCCGAGGCGGCGATCGGACAGCGCGTGCGACCCATGGAGGGACGCCCCTGGTCGCAGGTGATCGGCGTCGTGGGCGACGTGCAGGAGGACGGTCTGGACCAGGACGCCCTGCCCATCGCGTACTGGCCGATGCTCCAGCCGAGTATCTGGGAGGACGAGGGCCTCAACGCGCCGCGCTCCATGGCGTACGTGCTGCGACTCGCCACGCCGGCGACGCCGGCACTGATGGACGCCGTACGCCGGGCCGTATGGGACGTGAACGCGAGCCTGCCGCTCGCGGACGTGCAGACGGTCGACGTGCTGGTCGAGGACTCGATGGCGCGGACGTCCTTCACGCTGGTGATGCTGTCGATCGCGGCGGGCGTTGCACTCGTGCTCGGCGCGGTCGGCCTATACGGCGTGATGTCCTACACCGTCGCCCAGCGCACCCGCGAGTTCGGCGTGCGCATCGCGCTCGGCGCGCAGGCCGCGGACGTCGGCGGCCTGGTGCTGCGCCACGCGACGCTGCTGGTCGGCATCGGCCTGGCCATCGGGCTCGCGGCGGCGTTCGCGCTCACGCGCCTGATGTCTGCGCTGCTCTACGGTGTTGCGCCGTCCGACGTGGTCACCTTCGGATCCGTGGCGGCGCTGCTGGCGCTGGTCGCGCTTGTGGCGAGCCTGGTGCCTGTGGCACGGGCGTCACGGGTGGATCCGCTGGACGCGTTGCGTACCGAGTAGCTTCTGCGATTTCCAGTGTTCTTTATTTCACCGCCGAGGCGCTGAGGGCGCAGAGAACTACTCCTTGCAGTGGTTGATCGCGCAGCAGGATTCGTCGAAGGTCCGCACCCTCAACTGCAAGACAGAAAACGGAAGCGGGATGCGCCCCGACGCATCCTTAACGACAGACCCGCAGCGCACCCTCTGCGCCCTCAGCGCCTCGGCGGTGAAACAGGACCCCGCGGGGCGAAGGACGCAGAGGTCAGGGCGAGACGTCGAAGAACTCGACCCTGTCGCCTGCCTTCTCCATTGCGGAACGCATGGACCACTCGCTCTCGAACAGGATCAGCGGCTGCTCCTTGGAGTCCTCGACCAGCATACGGCCGTAGCCGGTGGTGAGGTCGCGGATCACGGCGCGGTCGCCCTGCACCCAGCGGGCGGCGACGAAGGGCAGGTCGCTGAGGCGAGCCGTCACGCCGTACTCGTGCTCGAGGCGATGGAGCAGGACGTCGAACTGGAGACGGCCGACGGCACCGATGATGGGCGAGGGCCCGGCCGCGCCGGACTCGTAGAAGACCTGCGCCGCGCCTTCCTCGGACAGCTGCCTGAGGCCGGTGTCCAGGTGCTTGCGACGGAGCGGGTCGGGCACACTGACGCGCGCGAAGTGCTCGGGCGAGAAGCGCGGGATGTCGGCGAATGCGAGCGGGCCGTTGGCCGACAGGGTGTCACCGATGCGGAGCTGGCCGCGATCGTGGATACCGACGACGTCGCCTGCGAACGCTTCTTCGACCGCGGCGCGCTCCTGCGCCATGAACTGCTGGGGTGCGGCGAGTCGCACGTCGCGGTTCGAGCGCGTGTTTCGGACCTGCATGCCCGCCTCGAAGCGACCGGACACGATGCGCACGAACGCGATGCGATCGCGGTGCTTCGGGTCCATGTTCGCCTGGATCTTGAACACGAAGCCGGTGAACTCGGGCTGGCCGGGCTCGACCTGGCCGGCATCGGCCTCACGGCCGACGGGACCGGGCGCGAGCTGGAGGAACGCCTCCAGGAACGGTTCGACACCGAAGTTCGTGAGCGCGCTGCCGAAGAACGCCGGTGAGAGATCGCCACGCAGAAAGGCGTCCTCGTCGAATGGTGGTGTGGCGACGTCGAGCAGTGCGAGTTCCTCGGCGAGCTCCGCGTGGCGCTCAGCACCGAGCGCGGTCACGACCGCCGGGTCGTCGAAGTCGAACGTCGAGGCGGCTGCCCGGCCGGCGCCGTGATCGGAGCCGCGCTGGAAGAGGTGCACGCGTCGCGTGCTGCGCTCGACCACACCCACGAGCCGGTCCGCCTCGAAGAGTGGCCAGGTGACCGGCGTGATGTCGATCCCGAGGTCCGCCTGTACGTCGTCGATCAGCGTGAGCGGATGCACGCCCGGGCGGTCGCACTTGTTCACGAACGTGAAGATCGGCATGCGACGTCGCTTGCAGACCGAGAACAGCTTGCGGGTCTGGGTCTCGACGCCCTTGCGGTTGTCGAGCAGCATGACGGCGCAGTCCGCTGCGGTCAGGGTACGATACGTGTCCTCGGAGAAGTCCTGGTGACCGGGCGTGTCCAGCAGGTTCACGCGGAAGCCGTGGTAATCGAACTGCAGCACGCTGGACGTGATGGAAATGCCGCGCTGCTGCTCCATCTCCATCCAGTCCGAGGTGGCGTGACGCTGCGCGCGTCGTGCCTTGACGGAGCCGGCCAGGTGGATCGCGCCGCCGTACAGCAGCAGCTTCTCCGTCAGCGTGGTCTTGCCCGCGTCGGGATGGCTGATGATCGCAAACGTGCGACGTCGCTCGATTTCCTGGTGCATCCGGCTCTGAATAGCCACGACGGTCCTGCCTGATGGCTCCTGCAACAGAACGCGCCGCCGGGTCCGACCCCGCGGCGCCTTGCCCCTCCCGGGCCCTCCGCTGGCACTGATTCGTGCCGCAAAAACCTAACATCAGGAACGGCGGGGCCAAAGCCGTCGGGTGCGGTAGTCCTTTTCCCGACTCCCGGGCGCCTGGTTCCGATAACGACAGCGCTCTGTCGCGCGCATCTTGCAGCGGATGCCGCCCGGCGTTTCGACGGCGGTGGTCTGCAGCGTCGAGCGGAAGGCAGCAGTCCGGTGCCGACCCCGAACGGTCGGCGGGGTGGAATTTCAACGGGGGGAACCATGCTCGGACGCATCCTGGTCCCGGTTGACGGGTCACCGTTCGCGGAGCACGCGCTGCCGCACGCGATCGGCGTGGCGCAGCGTGAGAACGCAGAGCTCCACATCCTGTTCGCGCACCACGTGACGCTCGGCATCGATGCCGGCTGGATGCCGCAGCCCGAGCTGTTCGCGCAGGGCATCTTCGAATCCGAGGAGCACTACCTGGCCAGGCTCCGGGACAGGCTCGCGGCGGCCGGGCTGCACCGTATCTACCTCCACCACAAGGATGGCGACCCCGCCGAGCTGGTCGCGAGGTTCGCGGACGAGCACGAGATCGACCTGATCGTCATGAGCACGCACGGCCGTGGTGGCCTTCAGCGCGCGTACCTCGGCAGTGTCGCGGACGCAGTCGTGCGCCGCGTCCACAAGCCCGTGCTGCTCGTGCGACCCGAGGGCAGTGAGCGCGAGCCGCTGATGCAACACACGGAGGTACGCCGGATCCTCGTCGCGGTGGATGGCTCCGTCGTCGCCGAGAAAGCGCTCGCGGTCGCGCTCGATGCCGCAGCAGCGGAAGGCGCGCACTGCACCGTCCTGCAGGTCGTGGTGCCGCCCATCTTCATCTCGTCCTACGTGCCGGATACTGCGCGCGTAACGCGCGAGGAGATGGACACCGCCAGTCGGCGTGCCCGCGAATACCTCGCCGAGCTGGAGCGCAAGGTGCCGGATGTCGACGACGTGCGCGTGGTCGAGCACCAGCAGCCCGCCGTGGCGATCCTCAAGGCGGCTGAAGAGATCGGCGCCGACATGATCGCGATCGGCACGCGCGGGCTCGGCAAGGTCGCGCGGTTCTTCATCGGGAGCGTGGCGGACAAGGTGGTGCGCGGCGCACACGTGCCGGTGCTGGTGGTGCCGGGGAAACCTGCGAAGACGGACTGAAACGCTCGGACGCCCGGCGGGTCCACGACGTGGCCTGAGGTGTCCGGGACGCACAAAAGCAAAGCGCCGCAAGGACACTGTCGCTTGCGGCGCTGCATAGCTGGGGAGGGACTTGAACCCCCAACAGGCGGATTATGACTCCGCTGCTCTGCCAGTTGAGCTACCCAGCCACGAGATACGGAATTTACCAGAACTCCCGGAAAACGTCAATCTGACGGCGCACTGTCAAGGCAGGGTGTCCGCCCGTGCCGTGTCCTCCACGAAGCGGTACAGCCGCTCCCCCGGCCGGATCAGTCCGTACCGCTCGCGCGCGATCCTCTCGATGGTGGCCGAGTCGTTCTCCAGGGAGTCGACGCGCGCCTGCAGCCGGACGATCTCGGCGCGCGCTTCCTCCAGGCGCACCTGCTCCTGGGCGAGATCGCTCTTGAGGCGTTGCAGCTCGAGGAGCGAATACTCGCCGCCGAACAGGGCGAAATAGGCGGCGCCGGCAACGAGCGCGGCGCCCAGGATCACCTTGCCCCTCACGCTGCCTCCGGCCGGCGCGCCGCCGCAACGTCACGCGTCGGGCAGCTTCTCAGAACGCCTCCCGCCCCGGATACTCCGCGGCCGCGCCGAGGTCCTCGGCGATGCGGAGGAGCTGGTTGTACTTGGCGACGCGGTCCGTGCGGCTGGCGCTGCCGGTCTTGATCTGCCCCGTACGCGTCGCGACCGCGAGATCGGCGATGAACGTGTCCTCGGTTTCGCCGGAGCGATGGCTGATGATCGCGTTGAAGCCGTTCCTGCGTGCGAGCTCGATCGCTTCCAGTGTCTCGGTCAGTGTGCCGATCTGGTTGACCTTGATCAGGATCGCGTTGCCGGCACGCTCCTCGATGCCGCGGCGCAGGTACTTCGTGTTGGTGACGAAGAGGTCATCGCCGACGAGCTGGACTCGGTCACCGATTGCGGCGGTGAGCTGCTGCCAGCCCTTCCAGTCGCCCTCGTCGAGCCCGTCCTCGATGGACACGATGGGGTAGCGATCGACCCAGCCCTTCCAGAAGTCGACCATCTGCGCGCTGGTCAGCTTTTCGTCGGTCGACTTGTGGAAGACGTACCTGCCGTTGCGGTGCATCTCGGACGCTGCGGCATCGAGTGCGAGCACCACGTCTTCGCCCAGGTCGTAGCCGGCGACCTCGATGGCCTGGACGATCACCTCGAGCGCTTCCTCGTTGCTGCCGAGGTCCGGTGCAAAGCCGCCCTCGTCACCGACGCTCGTGCTCTTCTTCTGCTTCGAGAGCACCTTCTTGAGCGCGTGGAAGATCTCGACGCCCATGCGCAGCGCATCGGGGAAGTTGTCAGCCCCGACAGGCGCGATCATGAACTCCTGCAGGTCGACGTTGTTGGCCGCGTGTGCGCCGCCGTTCAGGATGTTCATGAGCGGCACGGGCAGCAGCGTGGCGTGCGGTCCACCGAGGTAGCGGTAGAGCGGCAGTCCTGCCTCTGCAGCGGCAGCGCGCGCGTTGGCGAGCGACACCGCGAGCATCGCATTCGCGCCGAGGTCCTTCTTGTTCTTCGTGCCGTCCAGCGCGATCATCGCGCGGTCGACGTCGACCTGGTCGAAGGCGTCGAGTCCCGCGATCTCGGGCGCAATGCGCTCGATCACGTTCTCGACCGCCTCGAGCACGCCCTTGCCGAGGTAGCGATCCTCGTCGTCGTCGCGCAGCTCGATCGCCTCGTTCTCGCCGGTGGACGCGCCGCTGGGTACCGCCGCGCGACCCGCGCTGCCGCTCTCGAGGACGACCTCCGCTTCTACCGTGGGGTTGCCGCGCGAGTCGAGGATCTCGCGAGCGTGCACACTAACGATTGCCGACATGTTCGATGGCCGGGGTTCGGACCGGCGCGGCGAGCAGCTCTTCGATGGCGCCGCGCACGCGCCGGATCAGTTCGTCGCGGTTCTGCTCGTCATAGCCGGCCGTCGGGATGGCCGTGCCGAAGCGCACGATAACTTCGCCACTGCGCACGCGCCAGCCGCCCTTGGGCAGGACGCGACGCGTGCCGATCACGGCGACCGGCACGATGTCGACGTGCGTGTGCAGGGCGAGCATGAACGCGCCCTTCTTGAAGGGGAGCAGCTCGCCGGTCGCGGAGCGCGTGCCCTCGGGAAAGATGACGACAGAGCTGTGGTCCGAGCGGATCAGCCGACCCGCCGCATCGAGCGACGCGACGGCGGCCGCGCGGTTCTTCCGGTCGACGGAGATGTGGCCGGCCGCCTTCCACGCCTGGCCGAAGATCGGGATCAGGCCGAGCTCCGCCTTGGCGACGAAGCGGAACCGCTTCGGCAGTGCGGCCGCGATCGCGAATACGTCGTACCAGGACACGTGGTTGCTCGCAAAGATCTGCGGCTGGTCCAGTGCAACGGTGTCCAGCCCTTCCGTGCGGACCCGCACACCGCTCGCCCACAGGATCGACTTCGACCAGTTGCGCGCGACCGCGTCGAAGTAGGGCGGCCTGGCCCGGAACAGTGCACCGACGATCGCCGCGGAGCTGAAGAGCGGCGTCGCAATGGCCCCGATGAGGTACGACCAGATCGTACGAATCACGTGTTGCTCTCCCGGAAGTGGTCGTAGCCGCCCGTCGTGAGCGGCTGCGCCGATCCGTCGCTGCCCAGTAACACTACGCCCTGCCCCGCGCGGACACGACCGATGCGCGTGAGCGGAACATCGAACGACTTCATGAACTCGTCTCGAACGGCTTCGACCGCACCGGGTGCCGCCGTGAACAGCAGCTCGTAGTCGTCGCCGCCGCGCAGCGCACGACTCCGCGCGTCATCTTCGTCATTCGCCTGAGCACGAAGCGCAGCGTGCACGGGGAGCGATGCGCTGTCGATCTCGACCAGCACGTCGCTCGCGGCGGCGATGTGGGCAGCGTCGCCGGCAATGCCATCCGAGACGTCGATCATCGCGCCGATCACGCCCCGCACGTGCAGCCAGTGCGCCTCGCGCGTGCGTGCGCGCGGTCGCGCATAGGCCTCGCGTGCTGCGTGGTCCGGCGTCGCATGCGCCGTCCAAACCTGCACCGCCGCGCTCGCGCCGCCCAGCTCGCCGGTCACCCACAGCACGTGACCCTCGCGCGCGCTGCTGCGCAGCACCGGCGCGTCCGTGTGGCCGATCGCGACGACATCGATCGTGAGGGGGCCGCTCGTGCGTGCGACGTCGCCACCGATCACGCCGGCGCCCAGCTCCGCAGCGGCGCGCTGCACGCCACGCAGAACCGCCGGCGCGAAGTCATCGCGATCGGCCTGTTGAAGTGCAATCGACACGAGCGCGGCAACCGGCTCTGCGGCAACGGCCGCGAGATCGCTGAACGCGACCGCGGCGGAACGGTAGCCGATCTCCTCGGCGCTCAGCCAGTCGCGGCGGAAGTGTACCCCCTCGACGGACATGTCGACACTGATCGCGAACGGCCCGCCGCGCAGCACGGCGCAGTCGTCGCCGGGGCCGACGAGCACGTGGCGACTCGATGCGTCGGAGCCGGACGCCTGCGTGTCCGCATCCGCGAGAAAGCGCCGGATCAGGTCGAACTCGGCGCCGCCGCCGAGTGCGATGCTGCGTCTCACCAGCGGGCCGGCTGGTCGAACGTGATGAAGGGGAACGCGACGGGGGGGCGCAGCCTGCCGGGGCTGGCGAACGCACGCGGCAGCATCTCGATCGCGTCCTCGGGTCCCAGCGAGCGGCCCCGCTTCGCCAGCACGGCAGCGCGGCCGCTGTAGTGCAGCGCGAGCCCGGCAGCGGTGCGCGGGTCGGCGCCCGCGGCCAGGAAGGCCCCTGCGACGCCGGCGAGGTGGTCGCCCATGCCTGCGCTGGCGAGATCGGACGAGCCGCCACTCGCGACGAGAAGCGGAGCATCGTCTGTGGCGATCATGGAGGGCTGCCCCTTGAGGAGCACCGCGGCACCGAACCTGGACGCGGCGTCGCGCGCGGCGCCCACGGGATCGCGGGTGATGTGCGCAGTGTCGGCTCCGAGCAGGCGCGCCATCTCGCCCGGATGCGGCGTCAGCAGCACCGGACGCTCCGCGGCAACGGCGCGCAGTGCACCGTCCTCGCGGCCCAGCAGATTCAGCGCATCGGCATCGAGCAGTGTCGCGACGCCGGGTGTACGCGCGAGCGCGTGCTGCAGCGCGGCGCGTGCATCGTCGCTCGTCCCGATTCCCGGGCCTGCGATCAGCGCGTCGACATTGCCAAGCTCTGCGTCCGCAAGATGTGCAGCGTCGATGAACGTCGAGTGCGGTACGCTGGTCTGCAGGATCGAACGGTTCAGCATGACTGACGCGATCCGCACGTACCCCGCGCCGGCCCGCTGTGCAGAGCGTGCGCACAGCACGGCGGCGCCCGCCATGCCGCCGCTGCCCGCCAGCACGAGCACGCGGCCGGCGCTGTTCTTGTGCGCGTCGGGCGAGCGGCGCGGCAGACGAGCGACGGCCCAGGAAGGCGTGATCAGCTCGGCACCCGCGGATTGCTGCGGCGGGAATCCGATCTCGACGGCGATGATGCGGCCGCAGTACGTCCGCGCCGGGTTCAGCATCATGCCGAGCTTCGGTGTGCCGAACGTGATCGTGAGTGCGGCACGCACGGCGTCGGCGGGAACGTGACCGGTCGTGGCGTCGATACCGGTCGGCAGGTCGAGCGATACGACGAATCCGGAGGACCGGTTGATCACACCGATCCAGCCCGCGATGTCGCCGCGCGGCGACCCGCTGCTGCCCGTGCCCAGCATGCCGTCGACCACCACGTCGGCGTGCAGCAGCGCGCTGCGCGCGGCGTCGCCCTCGAGAGCGGCTACCGGATGATCGTGACGGAGCGCGTCGTCGGGTGGACTGCTGCCGGCCACGACGAGTGCGACCTCGCGTCCCCACGCCGCGAGCGTCCGCAGTGCTACCAGCGCATCGCCGCCGTTGTTGCCGGAGCCCGCTACGCCGACAATGCGGCCTTCGGGGCGGAAGGCGTGGACGAGCTGTGCAGCCGCGCGGCCGGCGTTCTCCATGAGGACGCGGCCGGGCACGCCGACGCGCTCGCGAGCGTCGTCATCGATGGCGGCCGCCTGCGCGGCGGTCGGCAAAGCAACGCCGTCACGACCATAGATCTCATGGCCGTGACGGTCCGTGCGTCCACGCATTCCGCTACGTGCTGTCGGTGCGCGCTGAATGCGCGCCGTGGTGTCCTACTTGTAGCTCTGGCCGATGGTGCGGCCGAAGCTGATCTCGCCGTTGTCGATGCGGATATTGAACCCGCAATCCGGGTTCGAACAGACCCACGCCTTGAACGTGATCGGCGCTCCATCCCTCCCGTAGTCTGACAACGGCAGCATGCTCCCGCGGTCGCACTTGCGACACTGCGGGAACTGTACGGGCATCTCCGCTGACATCTTCAACCCCTCCCCGAACAGGCAGGACCCGCTGCTCCCGCGCGGGCCTAGTGCAAAGCACGTTCCAAAGCGGCCTGTGGCCCCTCACCAGTGATGCTCGAACGCCTCGTCGAAGTCGTAGACCCGGTGGAAGTCCTCGGGCCCGTCCTCGTCCTGCTTGATGAGGACGCCGACGTCGACCAGGGCGAAAACGATGTCGCCGACGTGATCGGTGGCGCTGATTCCCCAGTGCTCGAGGACGGTCCGGGCCATGGGCCCGAAGCGCTCGAGGGCGAGGTCCCGCACCCCCTCGGCCAGCTCCCGGCCCGAGATGTGGCGCGCCGCGGGCAGCCCCGAGATCACGTAGTGCAGTGCAGCGAGCACGAACACATACGCGCTTTCGTGGAACTGCGGAGAGCGCTCCCGCAGCCGGTCAACCAGCGCGTCGTCGAGTACGATTCCGTCCATGCTTCTTCCTGCGGCCGCCCGGCTCAGGCGCCGCGCTCCGTGAGCTGGTGCTGGCGTCGGAAGGCCTCGTAGAGCGGGAATGCCTCGGCCAGCTCCGCCACGCCGCGGCGCACCTGCTCCGCGACCGTCTCGTCCTCGGGGGCCCCGAGCACGTCGGCGATCAGGTTGCCGACGCGCTGCATCTCGGCGGTGCCCATCCCGCGCGTCGTGAGCGCGGCAGTACCGATGCGGACGCCGGAGGTGACGAAGGGTGAGCGCTGCTCACCGGGCACGGTGTTCTTGTTGGTCGTGATGCCGGCGCGCTCCAGCGCTTCCTCGGCCAGCTTGCCGGTCAGCTCCGGGTGGCTGGTCAGGTCGAGCAGCAGCAGGTGGTTGTCGGTGCCGCCGCTGACCAGGTCGAAGCCGCGCGCCATGAGTGCCTCGGCGAGCGCCTTTGCGTTGGCGACCACCGCATGCGCGTACTCGCGGAACGCCGGCTCCAGCGCCTCGCCGAACGCCACGGCCTTGGCCGCGATGATGTGCATGAGCGGCCCGCCCTGCATGCCCGGGAAGACCTGCTTGTCGATCGGCTTCGCGAACGGCTCACGGCTCAGGATGAAGCCGCTGCGCGGGCCGCGCAGCGTCTTGTGGGTCGTCGACGTCACGATGTCGGCGTGGGGCACCGGACTGGGGTGCGCGCCGCCGGCGACCAGCCCCGCGATGTGCGCCATGTCGACCAGGAACACGGCGTCGACCTCGCGCGCGACTTCGGCGAATGCGGCGAAATCGATGATACGCGGATACGCGCTGGCCCCGGCGACGATGACCTTCGGCCGCTCGCGGCGCGCGATGTCGCGCATCCCGTCGTAGTCGATCAGCCCGTCCGCGCCGACGCCGTACGCCACCGCGCGGTAGATCTGCCCACTGAAGTTCACGGGCGAGCCGTGCGTCAGGTGACCGCCGTGCGACAGGTTCATGCCGAGCAGCGTGTCACCGGGGTTCATGGTCGCGAGGTACGCGGCCATGTTGGCCTGGGCGCCGGAATGGGGCTGCACGTTCGCGTGCTCCGCGCCGAACAGCTCCTTCGCACGCTCGATCGCCAGCGTCTCGACGACGTCGACGTGCTCGCAGCCGCCGTAGTAGCGCTTGCCGGGGTAGCCCTCCGCGTACTTGTTCGTGAGGACCGTGCCGGCCGCTTCGAGCACCGCAGTCGACGTGAAGTTCTCCGACGCGATCAGCTCGAGCGACGCGTGCTGGCGGTTCGCCTCGTTCACGATCGCATCGAAGACCGCGGGGTCCTGCTGCCGGAGCTCGTTCATCATTTCGTTTCTGCCTCAGACCCAGGTTCGCTGCAGCTTGCCGACCTGCTCGATGCGACGCTCGGCCAGGCGATCGGCCGCCTCGTAGGTCGGCAGCCCCTGCTCTGCCGCGATCTCGAAGAGGTCCGCGAGCGTCTGGTAGATCTCGCCCGCCTTGCGCTTGGCGCGCTCCGCGTCCCAGCCGTTGATCTCACCATAGACGTTGATCAGGCCGCCGGCGTTGATCACGTAGTCGGGTGCATAGAGGATGCCCTTCTCCGTGAGAACGTCCCCGTGACGCTCCTCCCGGAGCTGGTTGTTCGCGGCGCCGGCGATCACCTCGAAGCGGAACTGCGGGATCGTCTTGTCATTGACGATCGCACCGAGCGCGCACGGCGAGAAGACCTGTGCATCGACACCGTAGATCTCGTCAGGAGCAACGGGCTTCGCGCCCAGCTCGTCGACGACGCTCTGCACCCGCTGCTGATCGATGTCCGTTACGATCAGCTTCGCGCCGACGTCGTGCAGGTAGCCGCACAGGTAGCGGCCGACATGGCCGAGCCCCTGCACCGCGACGGTGACACCCTCGAGGTCGTCGGAGCCGAGCTTCTGCCTGGCCGCCGCCTGCACGCCGCGGAACACGCCCCACGCGGTGACCGGCGACGGGTCGCCGAGACCGCCGGCGAGGCCCGTCACGTGGCTGGTCTCCATCTCGACGTAGCTCATGTCCTCGACGCTGGTGCCGACGTCCTCTGCCGTGATGTAGCGCCCGCCGAGCGACTCGACGAACCGGCCGTGAGCGCGGAAGATCAGCTCGCGCCTGGTCGTGCGGTTGTCGCCGATCATGACCGCCTTGCCGCCGCCCAGGTTCAGGCCCGCGACCGCAGCCTTGTACGTCATGCCGCGCGCGAGGCGCAGCGCGTCGACGATGGCCTCCTCCTCCGTCGCGTAGTTCCAGAAGCGCGTGCCGCCGAGCGCAGGGCCGAGCGTGGTGTCGTGGATCGCGATGATGCCCTTGTAGCCGATGCTCGGCTCGTAGCAGAAGACGAGCTGCTCGTGCTCGTACTCGCCCATCGCCTCGAAGATTTCCATGATTCTCCTCGTCACAGCGTAAACGGGCCGACGTCGGCCCGGCGGTTAATCGTCGTAGAGTGCCGTCGCGATCTCGAGGCGGAGGTGCTCGTCCGCACCCTGGATCAGCCCCATCGCGCGCGCGTCCCGCATCAGCTTCTCGACCGGATAGTCGCGCATGTAGCCGTAGCCGCCAAAGATCTGCACTGCCTCGGTCGTGACCTGCATCGCGGTGCGGCTGGCCAGTACCTTGGCCATGGCCGCCGCGGTGAGCGAATCCCCCTGAGCCGCCTCCAGCAGCAGCGCGCGCGACGCGGCGATCGACGTCGCCATGTCGGCGAGCTTGAAGCGGATCGCATCGAACTCGCGCAGCTTCGTCCGGAACTGCTCGCGCTCGGCCGCGTAGCCGAGTGCGTGGTCGAGCGCGGCCTGCGCGATGCCGAGCGCAATGGCCGCAACGCCGAGCCGGCCGGTATGCGAGGCAGCGCGATACGCCGCGTCGTCGAGTCGTACCGCAGCCGCGGCCTCGAGCACCAGTGGCGAGACGTGCAGCGGGCGCAGGCCGAGCGTGTCGACGCGCTCGCCGAACGCTGCACCATCGTCCAGTGTGACCGCGAATGTGCCGGTGCCCTCGTCTGTCGATGCACGCACGAGCGCGACGCTGGCGCCATCGCCGGCATGCAGCACGAAGGGCGCGGAGCCGCTGATGCGCCACGCGTCGCCGTCCCGCGACGCATGCAGCGCGACGTCGTCGCCCATCGCGTAGCAGCCGCGCAGCTCGCCGCCGGCAATGCCGGTCAGCCAGCGACCGCGCACGTCGCCGGGCGATGTGCCGAGCCCGCGGGCGACCACCTGCTGCACGAGCACGAGCAGCGCAGTCGCGGGCTCGCCCCACGCGATCTCCTCGAGCGCCGCGACGAACGCGGGCATCTCGAAGCCGGCGCCGCCGTCGTCCTCGGAGATGAGCATGCCCAGGAAGCCGAGCTCGGCGAGCTGCGGCAGCACGGCTTCGCCCAGGGCAGCGTCGTGGTCCCACTGCTCCACGCCCGGACGCAGCTCCGCCTGCGCGAAGTCGCGCGCGAGGCTGCGGATCTCGCTCAGCTCGATCATCGGTGCTCCTCGCCCGACACGCGGCGCTTTCCGGGGTGGTGTGCGCTCATTCGTGCTCAGGCATCGTAGCGGTAGAAGCCGCGGCCCGTCTTGCGACCGAGCCAGCCTGCGGCGACGTACTTCTTCAGCAGCGGACAGGGGCGGTACTTGTCGTCGCCGAGATCGCGGTGCAGCACCTCGAGAATGTTCTGGCAGGTGTCGAGGCCGATCAGGTCGGCAAGTGCGAGCGGGCCCATCGGGTGGTTCATGCCGAGCTTCATGACGGTGTCGATCGCGTCCGGCACGGCCACGCCTTCCATCAGGCAGTAGACGGCCTCGTTGATCATCGGCATGAGCACGCGGTTCGACACGAAGCCGGGGAAGTCGTTGACCTCGACGGGCGTCTTGCCGAGCGCGCGCGCCAGCTCCATCACCGTGTGCGTCGTTTCCTCCGACGTCTGCAGTCCGCGGATCACCTCGACGAGCTGCATGACCGGCACCGGATTCATGAAGTGCATCCCGATCACGCGCTCGGGGTGCGCGACGTGCCGGGCGAGCTCCGTGATCGAGATCGAGGACGTGTTGGACGCCAGGATCGCGTTCGGCGCAACCTCGTCGAGGCCGGTCAGGATGGTGCGCTTCAGGTCCGCGTTCTCCGGCACCGCCTCGACGACGATGCCGCAGCCGGCCGCGCCGTCCATGCGGTTGTCGACGCTGAGCCGGGCGAGCGTCGCGTCCTTCGCGGCAGCATCCAGCTTCCCCTTCTTCACCTGCCGGTCCAGGTTCGCGTCGATCGTCTGCTGCGCCTTCGCGAGCTGCTCGCGACTCACGTCGATCAGCGTGACGGGGTAGCCCTGCTGCGCGAACACGTGCGCAATGCCGTTGCCCATCGTGCCCGCACCGACCACCGCGGCGCGCATCGGTTCAGCCATCCGTTCTGCCTCCCTCACCCGTGCTGCTTTCCACTCTGTCGTCGTACGTCGCTGGCGTGATGTTTCCGCCGTCCGCGGTGTTCCATCCGTTCGGCGTTGCGTTCGCGAGCGCCAGCGGCCGGAGCGCGCTCGTCGACTCCGCGATCCGCACGCTGCGCAGCCTGAGCACGGCCAGAAGCGCGAGGCCGAAGCCGATCGTGCCGACGAGGCCTGCTTCGGGGCCGAACGCGCCGCCGGTCAGCCATGCCGGCGTGCCCACCACCGGCTCGTAGAGCGGCGTGTCGAACCAGGGGATCCCGCTCACGGGCAGATCGAAGAGCGACGCCATCGCCCAGTTCCAGCCGACGTGCACACCGGTCGCGAACCAGAGACTGAGCGTCTTCAGGTAGGCGATCGCGAGCAGCACGCCGGCCAGGAAGATGTTGACGAGTCCGAACACCGTGACGTTCGGGTTCTGCCCGTGCGCAAACGCGAACGCGATGCTCGTCACCACCGTCGCGACCGCGGGACCGAAGCGCTGCGCCATGACCTGGAACGGGTAGCCGCGGAACATCGCTTCCTCGGACGCGGCCGCGACCAGGAACAGCGCGAAGTCTCCTGCGACGATGGTCACCCAGGTGCCGGCCGCGCCGCCGTCCGGACCGTAGGCGAGCTTGCCGAGTGCGAGCAGCACGACGGCCGCGATCGCGAGACCGGCCACGCCAATGCCGGTGCCGAGCCCCAGCTCCTTCGCACCGGCAGCATTCAGCGGGAAGCCGAGCGCGGCCGGGCTCCGGTCATCCAGCCAGTGGAGCAATGCCGCACCGACCACCACGGCCGCGAGCAGTGCGATCGACGTCGCGAGCAGCCGCTCGCGCCCCTCCAGGCTGATCCCCGCGCCGGCGAGAACGCCGGCGAGCAGAATCGAGAGCACCATGAAGAGCACGACGAACAGGGCGATGCGCGCCAGGCCTCCGCTCACACGGCCGTTCAGCATGCGACGTCCGAAAGCTGCGAACCCCCGGGCTGCCTAGAGCAGCCCGAGGGTCCGGTTACGCAGCCGCCGCGCAATGAGTAGCGCGAGCAGTGTCTTGACGACGTCGCCGATGAGGAACGGCACGACGCCGACGGCGAACGCGCGCAACGGATCGCCGAGCAGCAGCGCGAGCTGCGCGAAGCCGCCGGCAAACACGACGAACGTGCCGAGCAGGATCGCGACGCCGAGCCGGAGCGTCGCGAGCGGCGACGTCGCATCACGGCGCGGTGCGAGCATGCCGGTCACCGCAGCCGCCAGCGGGAACGCGAGCAGGTAACCGCCGGTCGGCCCGAGCAGCACGGCAGGCCCGCCGAAGCCGAGCGAGAAGACCGGCGCACCCATCAGGCCGATCAGCACGTAGGTCGTCATCGCGACCGCACCAAGGCGCGCGCCGAGCAGCACACCCGCAAGCGAGACGAAGAGCGTCTGCAGCGTCACCGGCACTGCACTGCCGGGCATTGGCACCGCGGCGTACGCGCCCAGCGCCGTCAGCATCACGAACACGGCGACCGCGAACACGCGGCGCGCGTTCCGGTTCGGCACCACCTCGAGAGCGGCGGCGCGGCGGGCGGTCAGGAGAATCTGCGTCATCGTATTTCCCGGTTCCGTTTGACGTCTCGTGTGCGCGTCAGACGCGCTCGACCGACAGCGCGACGGCGTCACCGCCGCCCAGGCACAGCGTGGCGATTCCGCGCTGCGCGTCGCGCTGCTTCAGTGCATGCAGCAGTGTGACCAGGATGCGCGTGCCCGACGCACCGATCGGATGGCCGAGCGCAACGGCGCCGCCGTTCACGTTGACGCGATCGAAGTCCCAGCCCAGCTCGCGGCCATCGGCGAGCGCCTGCACGGCAAACGCCTCGTTCGCCTCGATCAGGTCGTAATCGCCGATCTTCGTGCCTTCCTTCTCCATCACGCGGCGCACGGCGCGCACCGGCGCGAAGAACAGGTCGCGCGGCGCGACCGCGCCGGTCGAGTAGGCGTTGATGCGACCCAGGATCGTCAGGCCGTGCGCCTGCGCATACGCCTCGCTCGTCACCACGACCGCGGCGGCGCCGTCGTTCAGGCCGGGCGCATTGCCCGCCGTGACGACCGGCTCCGTGATGTCCTTCGGCATGTCGCGCGTGAACGCGGGCTTCAGTGCGGCCAGCGACTCCAGCGACGTGTCGCGCCGCGGCGGCTCGTCCGTATCCACCGTCGTCGTGCCCTTGCGACCCTTGATCTCGACAGGAACGATCTCTTCCCGGAAGCGGCCGCCGTCGATCGCGTCGATCGCCTTGCGGTGCGACTGCAGCGAGAACTCGTCGGCGTCCTCGCGCGAGATGCCCGCCTTGTTCGCGGTGTACTCCGCGTGGCCACCCATGTGGCAGGAATCGAACGCGCAGTAGAGCCCGTCGCTGATCAGCCCGTCGACCAGCTGCTGGTCGCCGAACTTCACGCCGCTGCGGTGGCCGAACAGGTAGTACGGCGCGTTGGACATCGACTCCATGCCGCCCGCGACCATGACCTGCGCGTCCCCCGCGCGGATCGCCTGCGCCGCCAGCATCACCGCCTGCAGACCCGAGCCGCACACGCGGCTCACCGTCATCGCGCCGACCGTGTCGGGCACGCCGCCCCGGAGCGCCGCCTGGCGGGCGGGCGCCTGGCCCAGCCCCGCCGACACGACGTTGCCCAGGATCACGTCCTCGATGTCGCTCCGCTCGACGTTGCTGCGCTCCAGTGCGGCGCGAATCGCGATCGAGCCGAGCTCGGGCGCCTTCAGGCCGGAAAGTCCGCCGAGAAAGCGACCGATCGGGGTGCGGGCCGCGCCGACAATGACGGCGGTGCGCTGCGGGTCGGCCATGTCTATGGGCTCCTGCTTTGAATTCTTGTCCTGGTTCGAAATGCGGGCCCGGGGCCCTGGGCCGGGGGCCGGGGGCTGGGACAGCGTCGGATTATAGGGAGATGGGGAAGGTCGGGCCAGCGGACTTCGTATTGAACGGCGGGTTATGGGCGGTGGGGGGTGGGAGTGCTTCGCGTTGCTCGCGGGGCGGGGGAACTTCGGGTTGCGACTGCGGGTGGGGGGCGGGGCGACGGCCGGGACGCCTGGATCGGCCTGCGCGG
>DASTYK010000156.1 GCA_035764935.1 Longimicrobiales bacterium
GCCGCATGGGAGGTCACCCTGGTCGAGGGGGTCGCCGAAGTCGTTCCGGTCGGGGAAACCGGCGCCCGCACCATGCGCTGGGCATTCCTGCGCAACGCCGCGCGCGCGACCGGCGCGGATGTCATCGTGACGGCACACCACGCGGATGACCAGGCCGAAACCGTGCTGCACCGGATCATCCGCGGTACTGGACTCGCCGGACTCGCGGGCATTGCGCCGGAGCGGACCGTGCGCATCGGCGGGCGGCGCGTCCGCATCCTCCGGCCCCTGCTCGCGGTCCGCCGGGACGCGTTGCGTGCATACTGCCGCCGCCATCGCGTGCGCTGGCGCGAGGATCCGACCAACGTGCTGGCCATGACTCCGCGCAACGCGATCCGGCTCCGACTGCTGCCTGCGCTGGAAGCCGCGGCCCCGGGTGCGACCGAGCGCCTGGTGCGCGTCGCGGCCCTCGCGCGGCAGGCGGAGCACGCCTGGCACGCGGCGCTCGCAGACGTGCGGGCGGCCGTCGTCAGAGACCGCTCCCGGAGCCGGATCGTGCTTGCCAGACAAGCACTTCTCGACTATGATCCGCAGGTTCGCAGACGTGTGCTGCGACAGCAGTTGCGTCGCTTCGGCCCCGTCCCCGGACGGGCCGCGACGGAGGCGGCCGATGCGTTCATCCGCTCCGCCGCGAGCGGCAAGGCCATGACGCTGACCGGCGGACTTCGCCTCGAGCGCGACCGCGACCGCATCATCGTCCGGCGCACGAGGCAGCCGCCGACCGACCGGCCGCTGACGATCGCGGCGCCGGCAGCGGGGAGCGGTGTCGCGCGGATCGGAGGGCGGCGCGTCGCGGCACGATGGGCGCCGGGCCGAGTGCCGGGCGGGGCCGACACGCTCGACGTCGATCCCACCACCATTGTCTTTCCTCTGATGCTGCGTCGCTGGCAACCGGGCGATCGGATCCGCCTGCACTATGGCAGCAAGAAGTTGAAGAAACTGTTCCTGGAGCGCGGCCTCGGCCGATTCGAACGCGGGCGCACACCGGTGCTCGCGGACGCGACCGGACGGGTGTTGTGGGTGCCGGGGATTGCGCGCGCACACGATGTCGGACCCGTCGAGGGTGCGCCGGGGTTTCATATTGCGGTGAGTGAATGACAGGTACGGCAGAGCTGCGCGCACGGACGGGCGGGCGCGACGTCAAGCGGATCGTCTACAGTCGCGAGCAGATCGCGGACCGGGTCGCGGCCATGGGCCGCGAGATCGCGAGTGCATACCCGGAGGGCGAGAACCTGCTGGTGCTCGGCCTGCTCAAGGGGTCGTTCATCTTTGTCGCCGACCTGGTGCGCGAGATCCAGCGCCCGGTCACCGTGGACTTCCTGGTCGCGTCGAGCTACGGCGCCGGGACCGTCAGCAGCGGCAAGGTGGACCTCGTGTACGATCCGGCGACGGACCTGGGTGAGCACCACGTGCTGCTGGTCGAGGACATCATCGACAGCGGCAATACGCTCAACCGGCTGGTGCCGCTGCTGCGCTCACGCGGACCGAAGTCACTGGAGCTGTGCACGCTGCTGCACAAGCGCATCGCGCGCGAGCTCGTGCTCGACGCCCGCTGGGTCGGCTTCGACTCGCCGTCGGAGTTCCTGATCGGTTACGGGCTCGATCACAGCGAGCACTTTCGCAACCTGCCGTTCATCGCGTCGCTGTGACGCGCGTGCGGCGTTTCGAGTAGAAGACGAATGCAGGACCGCGATAAAGATCCGGGGAAGCGACCCTCACGCGTGGCGCGCGTGACGCGCGGTGCATCCTTCTGGATCCTGATCTTCCTGGTGCCGCTGCTGGTGCTGCAGGTGTTCAATCCGAACAGGCAGCAGCAGTCCGCGGAGCTGGACTACCGGCCGCAGTTCCTGAGCCAGCTCGAGGCAGGCAACATCGAGTCGGTCACGGTCGTGGGCAGCAACCGGATCGAAGGCGAGCTGCGCACGCCGATCATCGTCGAGGAGCGCCAGGTCCAGAACTTCTCGACGACGCTTCCATTCGAGAACAGCACGGACGAGCTCCAGGCGCAGCTCATTGCGCAGGACGTGACGATCCGCGCGGAGGACCCGAAGCAGAACTGGTGGTTCATTCTGCTGCAGGCGCTGCCGTGGCTGCTCATCATCGGCTTCTGGTTCTTCATGCTGCGCCAGATGCAGGCGGGTGGCAGCAAGGCCTTCCAGTTCGGCAAGTCCAAGGCGCGGCTGCTCGCGGGTGACACGCCGAAGGTGACGTTCGCGGATGTTGCAGGCGCGGACGAGGCCAAGGACGAGCTGCAGGAGATCATCGAGTTCCTGAAGGACCCGCAGAAGTTCAGTCGCCTGGGCGGGCGTCTGCCCAAGGGCGTGCTGCTCGTGGGCCCGCCGGGAACCGGCAAGACGCTGCTCGCACGCGCGGTCGCCGGTGAGGCGGGACGGCCGTTCTTCTCGATGAGCGGCTCCGACTTCGTCGAGATGTTCGTCGGTGTCGGCGCCTCCCGCGTGCGTGACCTGTTCGAGCAGGGCAAGCAGCACGCGCCGTGCATCATCTTCATCGACGAGATCGACGCCGTCGGCCGCCACCGCGGCGCGGGGCTGGGCGGCGGTCATGACGAGCGCGAGCAGACACTGAACCAGCTGCTCGTCGAGATGGACGGCTTCGAGTCCAACGAGGGCGTGATCCTGCTCGCCGCGACCAACCGCCCCGACGTGCTCGATCCCGCGCTGCTGCGCCCGGGCCGCTTCGACCGCCAGGTCGTGGTCGATGCGCCGGACGTGAAGGGCAGGGAGGGCATCCTGCGCGTGCACCTGCGGCGCGTGCCGATCGGCGACGACGTCGAGGTCAAGTCGCTCGCGCGCGCGACGCCCGGCATGAGCGGCGCGGACCTGCAGAACCTGGTCAACGAGGGCGCCCTGCTCGCGGCGCGCCGCGGTCACGACAAGGTCTACATGCAGGACCTGGAGGACGCCAAGGACAAGGTCATGCTCGGCGCCGAGCGGCGCAGCATGGTGCTCTCCGAGAGCGAGCGCACGCTGACCGCGTACCACGAGGCCGGCCACGCCGTCGTCGCGTTGCGCACCCCCGGCCTGGACCCGGTGCACAAGATCACGATCGTGCCGCGCGGGCGTGCACTCGGTGTCACGGCGTCGCTGCCCGAGGAGGACCGGCACAGCTACTCGCGTGACTACCTGATCGCGAGCCTGGCCATGCTGTACGGCGGCCGTGCTGCTGAGGAGATGATCTTCGGCGCACCCAAGATCACGACCGGCGCCGGCAACGACATCGAGCGCGCGACCGCCATGGCGCGGCGGATGGTCACGCAGTTCGGCATGAGCGAGAGCATCGGCCCGATCGCGATCGGTGACAGCGAGCACGAGGTCTTCCTCGGCCGCGAGATCGGGCAGCGGCGGGCGGTCTCCGAGGACGTCGCACGACGCGTGGACGCCGAGGTGAAGCGGCTGCTCGACGAGGCGTACCAGGCGGCGATGAAGACGCTCGAGGAGAACCGCGACCTGCTCGAGCGCATCGCCGAGGCCCTGCTCGAGCGCGAAACGCTGGACCGGGACGAGATCGACATGCTCGCGCGCGGTGAGCCGCTGCCGGAGGCCAAGGTCGTCCGGGATGCGCGCGCCTTCGCGCAGTCGCTGCGCAAGGAAAAGGAGAGCACACCGCAGCCGAGCGGTGGCTTCCTCGGGCCGCAGCCGCAGCCGGGCCCCGCGCACGGATGACCGTAAGCCCCGCCGTGCGGTCCGACTGGTCAACCGCCCGGGGTAGTCTGTCCGTTACCCGGCCACTGGTCGTCGGCATCCTCAACGTCACCCCCGACTCGTTCTTCGACGGCGGGCGTCACGCGACGCCCGCCGACGCGCTCGCCCGCGCCGAGCAGCTGATCATGGAAGGCGCGGCCATCCTCGACATCGGCGGCGAGTCGACGCGGCCGGGCGCGCGGCCGCTGGACGCCGGGACCGAAATCGCGCGTGTCGTGCCGATCATCGAGCAGCTCAATGCGCGCTGGCCCGAGGTCCCGCTGAGCGTGGACACGATGAAGGCCGTCGTGGCTCGCGCCGCGCTGCAGGCAGGGGCAGCCGTCGTCAACGACGTGACCGGGCTGCGCCACGATCCGGAGATGGCGGCAGTCGTTGCCGAAGCCGGGGCGGGGGTGATCCTGATGCACTCCCGCGGCGGGGCAGGGGAGCTTGCCGACTACGCTCTGGCCACCTACCCGGATGACGTGGTCGGCAGCGTGGTCGCAGAGCTGGAGGTGATGCGAGCGAACGCGCGCGCAGCGGGGATCGCAGAGGACGCGATCGTGCTCGACCCCGGCCTCGGCTTTTCCAAGCGCACCGAGCACAGCACTGCCGTCCTGCGCGAGCTCGACCGCATCGTCGCGCTCGGCGCGCCCGTCCTCGTCGGCCCGTCGCGCAAGCGCTTCATCGGCGAGGCGTCCGGCGGGCTGCCGCCGGAGGAGCGGCTGCCCGGCACGATAGCCGCATGCGTGCATGCGCTCGGGCGCGGTGCACGACTCTTCCGCGTGCACGACGTGCGCGAGGTGCGTCGTGCGCTGGACGTCGCGAGCGCGCTCTCGGGAATCGAATGACCGGACTCTTCGATCGCTTCGGCTTTCTGCTGCCCGGCATCAAGGACCTGCTGCAGATCCTGCTTGTCGCCGCGGGCCTGTACTACGTGCTGCGCGCACTCGCCCAGACGCGCGCCATGCACGTCCTCGCCGGCATCCTCGTCCTGGTCGTCACCTTCTTTGCCGCGCGCCTGCTGCAGCTGGATCTCCTCATCTACCTGATGGAGAACCTGTTCAACTACGGCGCCATCGCGGCGCTGATCGTGTTCCAGCCGGAGCTGCGCAGCGGGCTCGCCCGCCTGGGCCAGTCGCGCATGCTGACGTTCTTCAACCGGCTAGAGGAGAGCGCGGTGGTCGAGGAGCTGGTGGAGGCGGTCGACCGGCTGTCGCGCGCCAAGATCGGCGCGATCATCGCCATGGAGCGGAGCATCGGCCTGGACGAGTACGCCGAAACGGGCACGCGCCTGCAGGCGCGCGTCGGCGCCGATCTCGTCGTCAGCCTGTTCGCCCCGTACGGCCCGCTGCACGACGGTGCCGTCCTGATCAATGGCGACACCATCATCGCGGCCGGCGTGATCCTGCCGCTGACCCAGTTCCCGGTCTCGGACCGGACGCTCGGCACCCGTCACCGCGCCGCCATCGGCCTGTCGGAGGAGACCGATGCGCTCGTGATCGTGGTGAGCGAGGAGACATCACAGGTGTCCGTTGCGCACCGCGGCGTGCTGCAGCGCGACGTGAGCCTGGACCAGCTGCGGCTCGCGCTCAGTGGCGCGCTGCCCGCGGTGGCCGGCGGGACGGGAGCGCCTCTCGCGCGGCGTTGACACGTCTCGGGACGGCCCCATACATTGCCGTGATTCCCACATCTCTGGCGCAACAAATCCCGGAGCGTCGCCTTGGACGAGACTCAGACCCATTCGTATTCGCTGCTGAACATCTTCTACGATGGCGGGTGGTTCATGTACCCGCTCGTGCTGTGTTCACTCTTCGCGCTGGGCGTCATCATCGCGAAGGGCTACACGCTGTGGGCAGCACACCGTCGCTCCGCCCAGGTGCTGGAGGAGACGGAAGGCCTCATGAAGCAGGGCCGCGTGGACCAGGCGCTGCAGCTCACGGCGGAGACGCCGGGGCCGGTCGCCGCCATCCTCTACTCGGGGCTGCACCGGCTGCGTGACCGCCAGAGCAGCGAGGACATCGAGAACGGCGTGAAGACCACGGGCGTCGTCGAGCTCGGGTTCCTCGAGCGCGGCCTCGTCATCCTCGCGACGATCTCGAACGTCGCGCCGCTGCTCGGCTTCCTTGGCACCGTCGCCGGCATGATCTCGGCCTTCGGTGCGATTGCCGCGGCCGGGCAGGTCGAGGCCAGCCTCGTCGCCGGCGGCATCAAGGTCGCCCTGATCACGACCGCCGCCGGTCTGACCATCGCGATCCCGGTGAACATCGCGTACAACTTCTTCGTTACGCGCATCGACAAGCTGATCCGGCAGATGGAGCTGGGCACGGCGAACGTCCTGAACGCCGCCTGGGACCTGCGCCCGGCCATGGCCGGGGCGACCGTCGGCAACCTCGGCTCGACCCGCCCGGACGCGGCGCGCCCCGGCTACCGCCCGGCGACCGACAGCGTGGAGGGGCAGGGCCTGCCCGACCGGAATGCCGCACCCGACTCGGATCATTTGCCGTGATCATTCGTATAACCACTGACTCAGCCCGAAGCGAGGGGGGCATTTCATGCCGATGATGCGCAAGAGGAACCGTCCGTCGGGCGCCATCCCGACGTCGTCCATGGCGGACATCGCGTTCCTGCTGCTCGTCTTCTTCCTGGTGACGACCGTCTTCGACGAGGAGCGCGGGCTGCCGATCGTGCTGCCCGAGGCCACCGAGGAAGTGGAGGTCTCGCAGAAGAACGTGCTGCACCTGACGGTTCTCGAGGACGGGACGGTCGAGGTGAAGCGCGGGGAAAGCCCCACCGTGCAGCGGGTATCAGCCCGGGACATCGCCGGCATCTGGCGGCTTGGATTCCAGCAGAACCAGAATCTGATCGCCGCCGTGAAGACCGCGCCCAACGCGCCGTACCGGAACATGGTGGCCGTGCTCGACCAGCTGCAGAGCGCGGGCGCTGAGCGCATTTCCCTTCAGATCCTGGAGTAGCCGGCGATGATCACTGGTGGACTGAAGCGGAAGTCGAAGGCGGCGAGCGAGATTCCGGACTCGTCGCTGGCGGACATGGCATTCCTGTTGCTGATCTTCTTCATGGTCAGCACGACGTTCCGGAGCGAGGATCCGCGGGAGGTGGAGTTCCCGGAAGCGCAGGCGACGCAGAAGCTGGATGAGCCGCGCAAGAACATTCTCCACCTCTACGTCGAGACGGACGGGTCGATCTACATCAACGACCAGAACGTCGCCACGGCGGATGTGTCGAACGTGATCGCGCCGATCTACGCGGACTCCGACCGGCGACTGGTGATCGTGCTGCGAGCCGACCGGGACGTGCCGTACCGGTTCGTCGATGCGATCCAGAAGGAGTTGCAGGAAGCAGGCGCCTACCGTGTGACCTTCTACACGAACCTGGCGCAGCGAGTCACTCGCGAACGGAGGTAGGCAAAATGGCAGGAACGACAACCGCGAATGACCGGTTCAAGAGCGGCTTCGGAAACTGGTTCTGGGGCTCGCTGCTGGCCGCCGCCGTTCTGCATTTCATGATGTTCGCCTTCTGGCCGGAGATGTCGACGGCGGACGTCTCGTTCACGACGGAAGAGCTCGAGGCGATCGAGCTGCCGCCGGAGGTGGAGATCCCGCCGCCGCCGGAGCAGATCGCACGGCCCGCGACACCGGTCGTCAGCGACGCGGTGATCGATGAGGACATCACGATCGCCGAGACGACGTTCGAGGACAACCCGATCGAGAACCTGCCGCCGCCGCCCACCGCGTCGGCCAACGAGGACATCTCGGCGGCACCGCGCTTCACGCCGTTCACGGTCCGGCCGGAACTGCGCAATCGTGCGGACATCGCCCGCGCGCTGGAGCGGAACTATCCGCCGCTGCTGCGTGATGCAGGCATCGGTGGCGAGACCCTCGTCTGGTTCTTCATCGACGAGAATGGCCGCGTCCAGAAGACGCAGATCAACAAGTCGAGCGGCTACGACGCGCTGGACCAGGCCGCGCTGACGGTCGCCGAGCAGATGCAGTTCTCGCCCGCGCTGAACCGCGACAAGAAGGTCCCGGTGTGGGTGGCGATCCCGATCGTATTCAGCTCGAAGTAGCCGACGAACCGTCGTTGCAGGGCTCGAGGGGCCGGTGCCTGGTGCACCGGCCCCTTCTTTTCTTCTACCACGGAGAGCACGGAGCGCACAGAGGTCGGTCGGCCGGGCCGCGCCGAGCCTGGCGGCCGACACAGCGTGCCTCCCGTGGATCCCCACGCGCCGCTGCTGTGTAGGTGGAATCGTAGTGTCGCTTCGATCCTTGCTGCGCGCCCGCGCAGTGGATCCTGCGCCGGGGGGACCGGCCGGGTTTGAGGATCTCCCGCACGGAGGTGACGCATGCATCCGCAGACGGAAGCCACCATCCACGCACGCCACAGGCACCACGAGTCCCGCAGCTACTGGGGTGGGCTGCTCATTGCCGTGGCTCTGCACTTCGCGCTGTTCGTCTTCGCACCGGGCATGACGGTGGCGGGGATGGGAGGCGACGCGAGGGCGGACGTGATCGTCATCGAGCCACCTTCGGAACTCCCGCCGCCTCCTGAGCCTCCGGAGATTCGGCGTCCCCCTGTGCCGGTGATCGGTGCAGTGGACATCGACGCCACCCTGCCCAAGAGCGTCGACTTCCGCAAGTTTCCCGATTTGCCCGCGCCCCCCGTCATCGATCGTGGTGAGCGCCCCTTCGAGTTCACGCCCCGGGACGTCGAGCCCGCACTGAAGAACACGCGGGATATCCAGCGGCTGCTGGAACGGAGCTACCCGCCGGTCGCCCGGGATGCCGGCATCGGTGGCTCGGTGCTGCTCTGGCTGTACATCGACATCGAGGGCAATGTGCTGGAGACGCGGGTACACGAGTCGAGCGGCGTCGATGCGCTGGACCAGGCGGCGCGGGAGGTCGCGTCGGAGATGCGGTTCCGGCCGGCACAGTACCGGAGCCGTCCGGTGCCGGTGTGGGTTGCACAACGGATCGAGTTCACGACGAGGAAGTGAACCGGAGAGGCGAGCCCGGGGGCCGGGCGATGCGCGTGACGCGCCTGCGTCGCGCCGGTCCCTCCAGCCTGTTCGTGATCGGCGGGCATGTTGCAGCGGCGTTGCCGTTTGCAGCATGCCCGCCTACAATTTGCCGTCTATGTTTGAAGCGCGGCTGCAGCGGAATCTGCCGGAGGTGCGCGCACGCATCGAGCGTGCGCGGGAGCGGGCGGACGGCAGGCCGGTCACACTGGTGGCCGTCACCAAGGGGCACCCGCCGGCTGCGGCGCGGGCGGCGGTGGCAGCCGGGCTGACCATCTGCGGCGAGAACCGGGTGCAGGAGCTCGAGGAGAAGCGCGACGCGCTGGCCGACCTCGCGGTCCAGTGGCACCTGATCGGGCACCTTCAGCGCAACAAGGTGCGTCGCGCGCTGCCGCTCTTCGATCTGCTGCATTCGCTCGACTCCCTGCGGCTGGCGCGGGTCGTCTCGGCCGAGGCGGTCAGGGCGGAGCGCACGGTGGATGTGCTCGTCCAGGTGAATGCGTCGGGCGAGGAGACCAAGGGTGGCTTCGACGCAGGCAGCGGCACGGCCCCCGTTGCGGAGGTCTGCGAGCTGCCGGGTCTGCGCGTCCGGGGTCTCATGACGATGGCGCCCTTTACCGCCGACGAGGCCGTGGTGCGCGGCACCTTCCAGCGCACGCGCGCACTGTTCGACGCGTGCGCGCGGGACATCGCAGCGTTCGGGGGCGAGCATCTGTCGATGGGGATGTCGAACGATTTCGAATGGGCCGTCGAGGAGGGCGCCACGATGGTGCGCCTCGGCACGGTCCTCTTCGGTGAGCGCGAGCGATGATCGATCTGACACCTCTCGAGGTCCGCAAGAAGAAGGGCGACTTCAAGCGCGCGATGCGGGGCTACGACCCCGGCCTCGTCGACGATTTCCTGGAGCTTGTCGCTGACCGCCTGGAGGAGCTCGTGCGCGCCAACCTTTCGCACGAGGACCGTGTCCGGCAGCTGGAGCAGCAGCTCCGTGACTACAAGGAGCGCGAGCGTGCGCTGACCGACGCGCTGGTGAGCGCGCAGGAGCTGCGCGAGGAGATGCGCGAGCAGGCGGTGCGCGATGCGGAGATGGCGCGGCGCGAGGCGGAACAGGAGGCGGAGCAGATTCGCGCCAACGTCGCGCAGGAGATCGAGCGCGAGGAGCAGACACTGCGACGGCTGCGCGCGCGCCAGGCGCAGCTCGCCCAGAGCTACCGGGCCCTGCTCGAGCGAGAGCTGGAGGAGCTGGAGGTGATCGCAGGCGGCATCACCTACCGAGCGGGTCTGGACGATGAAGTGGAAGCGCCACGCCGGGAGCCGCAGGCGGTGCGCGAGCCGCGGCCCGCGTATGCCGCCGAGCCGCCGCGCGAAGCACCGGTTGCGGCAGTGGCTGCGCCGGCCGTGGCCGAGCCCGTTGCGGAGCCGAGTGCACACCGGGTGAATGCGCCCGCTCCGGCTGTCAACGAGCCCGCCGCGGAACCGACCGCGCACCGGGTGCCCCAGCCTGCCGCGGAACCGACCGCGCACCGGGTGCCCGCACCCGCCCCGGCCGTGGACGAGCACGTTGAGCAGCCGCGCTCGCATCGCGCCCCTCCCGCCGTCCGGATCGACGAGAATGACGAGGAGGAGGAGGTCGACGACGAGGCGCTGGAGCGGTCGCTGGAAGCGCTGCAGGTCGTGTTTGCACGCGACGAGGCGGAGGCGCGCCGGGACTGGCCGCTTTCCGGCAGCGCGCACGCTGCCCGGTCTCGCGCCGCGACGTCCTTCGCGGAGTCGAGCGAAGACGAGCCGCTCGCGGAGCCGACTGCAGACGACGCGGCCGCGGACGCGGCTCTGCAGGCCGGCCAGGTGCCGGTCGCGTTCGAGGAGGACTCCTTCAACGGTGACGAGCTGCTGCTCGAGGACGCGATCGACGAGGAGGGCGAGGCGGAGGAGGAGGAGCCGCGGGCTGCGGCCGCGGTTGAGCCCTGGCTGCCGAAGCTGATCGAGGACGCTCCGTGAGCGACGCGGCCGTGCATGCGCGGCGCGCGGCGATCGATGAGGCCGTCGCCGCGGTGCGCGACCGCAGTGGGGTGAAGCCGGAGCTGGCGGTGCTCTGGCAGACGCACACCAGCGCGCTGGTGGATGCACTCACGCTCGATGCTTCGATCGAGGCGGGTGACATCCCGGGTCTCCTGCCGGGCGACGGAGGCGGCCCGGCACGCCTGCTGCTGGGCACGCTGGGAAAGCGGCACGTTGCGGTGCTGCATGCGCGACTGCGTCGCTACGCAGGGCACACGCTCCAGCAGGTCGTCCTGCCGGTGCGTGTCCTGCACGCGCTCGGTGCGGACACGCTGGCGATCGTTTCGGACTGCGCCGCGCTGCGGCCGACCTGGGCAGCGGGCGAGCTGATGCTGGTCGACGATCACATCAACCTGCTGGGCGACAATCCGCTGGTGGGGCCCAACCTGGACGAGCTCGGTCCGCGTTTCCCCGACATGTCGGTGGCATACGACGCGCAGCTGCGACTGCAGGCGGAGCGCTCGGCGCTCGCGCAGCAGACGATCCTGCGTCGCGGCGTGTATGCTGCGCTGGAGGGGCCCAACCGGCCGACGCGCGCCGAGTACCGGATGCTGCGCGCCATGGGTGCAGACGCGACCGGCACCGGCGTCGTGCCCGAGGTGATTGCGGCCCGCCACATGTCGATGCGCGTTCTCGCGCTGGCGGTGATCGCGCAGGTCGCGCTGCCGGACGCACTCGAGCCGCTCAGCGAGCGGCAGGTGGAGGCGGCCATGCAGGCAGCGGAGCCGCGGCTGGTCTCGCTGCTGCAGGCAATCGCGGCACAACCGAATTCCTGAACCCGAGGGGGCGCTCAGCGCTCCATGCTCAGTATGCGATACCCCGAGTACCCGACATCACCGGTCTCACTGGAGGAGACGGTCCTTGCCCGCTGGCGCGCGGAGCGGCTGTTCGAGCAGACGCAGGAGCAGAGCGCCGGCGCGGACGAGTTCGTGTTTTATGAGGGGCCGCCGACGGCGAACGGCAAGCCCGGCATCCATCACGTCATCAGCCGGACGATCAAGGATCTCGTCTGCCGTTACCATGCGTTGCTCGGCAAGCACGTCACGCGCATCGCGGGCTGGGACACGCACGGGCTGCCGGTCGAGATCGAGGCCGAGAAGAAGCTGGGCATCAGCGGCAAGAAGCAGATCGAGGAGCTCGGCGTCGCGCGCTTCAATGAAGTGTGCCGCGAGAGCGTCTTCACGTACAAGGAAGACTGGGAGCGCCTTTCGGAGCGCATCGGCTACTGGCTGGACTACAGCAGCCCGTACGTCACGTTCTCGCCTTCGTACATCGAGACGGTCTGGTGGATCTTTTCGCGGCTGCACGAAAAGGGGCTGATCTACCGCGGCTACAAGAGCGTACCGTACTGTCCGCGCTGCGGCACGGCGCTGAGCTCGCACGAGGTCGCCCAGGGATACCTCGATGTTGCGGATCCCTCACTGTACTTCCTGGCCCCGCTCATCGATGAGGACGGACGCCCCGACCGGGACGGGCGCGCGTTCGTCGTCTGGACGACGACTCCCTGGACCGTGCCGTCCAACACCGCGCTCGCGGTGCATCCCGACCTCGAGTACGTCGAGGTCGAAACGGACGGGCAGCGGCTGATCCTGGCCGAGTCGCGCCGTGCAGCCGTGGTCGGTGAGGACGCGCCCGTGCTGCAGCGGTGGCGCGGGCTGGAGCTGGACGGCCAGCGTTACGCGCGGCCGTTCACCCTGGTGCGTGCGGAGCCGCGCGGCCGCGCGTGGCAGGTCGTGCTCGAGGAGTTCGTCACGGCAGATGACGGCACCGGCATCGTGCACATGGCGCCCGCATTCGGGGCGGACGACTATGCGGCAGGGCAGCGCCATGATCTGCCGCTCCTGCGCCCCGTCGATGATGCCGGCCGCTTCGATGCCGATATCCCGATCGTGGGCGGCATGTTCGTCAAGGACGCGGATCCGCTGCTGGTCGAGGAGCTGCGCAAGCAGAAGCTGCTCTACCGTCACTCGCTGGAGACGCACACATACCCGCACTGCTGGCGGTGCAGCAGCCCGCTGATCTACATGGCACGCGACTCGTGGTACATCCGGACCACGGAGATCCGCGACACGATGCTCGCCAACAACCGGCAGGTGAGCTGGCACCCGGCGGAGGTCGGCACCGGCCGCTTCGGCGAGTGGCTCGAAGGAAACATCGACTGGGCGATCTCGCGCGAGCGCTACTGGGGCACGCCGCTGCCGTTCTGGGTATGCGACGCGGACCGCGGTCACTTCGAGGTGCTCGGCAGCTTCGCCGCCCTCGCCGAGCGCGCGGGGCGGCTGCCCGAGCCGTTCGATCCGCACAAGCCGCACATCGACAAGCTGACGTACGCGTGTCCGCAGTGCAGCGGCACGATGCGGCGGACGCCGGAAGTCGCCGACGTATGGTTCGACTCCGGCTCCATGCCGTATGCGCAGTGGCATTACCCGTTCGAGAACGAGTCGCAGTGGCAGCGGCACTTTCCGGCGGACTTCATCTGCGAGGGGCTGGACCAGACGCGCGGCTGGTTCTACTCGCTGATCGCGATCTCCAGCATGCTGGGCGACGGGCCGTCGTACCGGAACGTCGTCGTGAACGGACTGGTGCTCGACGCCGACGGCCAGAAGATGTCCAAGTCGCGCGGCAACGTGGTCGACCCATGGGAGGCGATCGAGTCCTACGGCGCGGACGCGATCCGGTGGTACTTCATCGCCGTGAGCCAGCCATGGGCGTCCAAGCGCTTCGATCCGGAGGCGCTCACGGACACGTGGCGGCGCGTGTTCGATACGATCGCGAACACGTACCGGTTCTTCGCGCTGTACGCGAATCTCGACGACTGGACGCCGGAGAATGCGGCCCGTACCGAGGACGTCCTGGACCGCTGGCTCCGCTCACGCCTTGCGACGCTCACCGCGCAGGTGCGCGCCGACCTGGATGCTTACGAGCTCACGCACGCCGCGCGCGCGATCGCAGATTTCGTCGTCGATGACCTTTCGAACTGGTACGTGCGGCGCACGCGCGACCGGTTCTGGGGGAGCGGCGATGCCGAGGATACCCGTGCCGCGTTCACGACGCTGCACCAGGCGCTCACGACGATCTGCGGGCTGCTGGCACCGTTCACCCCGTTCCACGCCGACTGGCTGCACGTCGCGCTGACCGGCAGCAGCGTGCACCTCGCGCGCTTCCCGGAGGTGGACGAGGCCGCACGGGACGAGCGGCTGGAGCAGGGCATGACGGCGGTGCGCGAGCTGGCGCGCCTCGGGCGGGCTGCGCGGGAGACCGTGCGGATCCGCGTGCGACAGCCGCTGCGGACGCTGCACGCGGTCGTGCCCGGAGGCATCGCGCTGGACGATGATCTGCTCGACGTCGTCAAGGACGAGCTGAACATCAAGGACGTGCGCTTTCTGCGGGGCGCGGAGGACCTGGTCACGCTGCGCGCGCAGCCGAACTTCCGCGTCCTTGGCAAGCGGTTCGGCGGTGCGACGCAGGCCGCGGCGCAGGCCGTGCGTGAGCTGGACGACCCGGCGTTGCGCGGCTTCCGCACGGGCGGGACGCTCACGATCGCGGTCGATGGCGAGGAGCATGCACTGTCGGCGGACGAGCTGGAGATCATCGAGGAAGCGCAGGGCGCGCTGGCGGTCGAGAGCGACGGCGGCTACACGGTTGCCCTCGATCCCGCGCTGGACGACGAGCTTCGTCGTGAAGGCCTGGCGCGCGAGCTGGTCAGCCGCATCCAGCGGCTGCGCAAGGATTCCGGGCTCGCAGTGAGCGACCGGATCAGGCTGCTGATCGACGGCGGCAAGGAAGTGCACGAAGCCGCGGATGCGTTCGCAGACTACATCCGCGGGGAGACGCTGGCGGTGGAGCTGACGGTGGGGTCCGCGGAGACGCTGTGGGACACCGTGCATGATATGGACATCGACGGCATCCCGGCGCATATCGCGCTGGCACGTGCCTGAGGAGCGATGGCATCCAGGGAGCAGGGGCTCGAACGCGCGGAAGGGCTGCGGCTGTCGAAGGCTGCGCTGTTCGTGGTGGTCGTCGCCGGCGTCGTGGTGGTCGATTACACGACCAAGTGGCTCGTGCAGAGCACGCTCACGCTGTACGAGCAGGTGGACATCATCGGCGACTACGTGCGGCTCACCTACATCTTCAACCCGGGTGCGGCGTTCGGCATCCACGTCGGCGACCACTCGCGGATCCTGTTCCTGGCCCTGTCGATCGTCGCGTTGTTCGCGCTCGGCGGCATGTACTGGGCGACACCGTCGGCCGACCGGCCGCGGCTCGCCGCGATCGCGCTGATCTGCGGCGGTGCACTCGGCAACCTGATCGACCGGCTCCGCTCCGCGCGTGGCGTCGTCGACTTCCTGGACGTGGGGGTGGGCACGATCCGCTGGCCCGTCTTCAACATCGCCGACATCGCGGTGACGACCGGCGCCGTGATCCTGGCACTGTCGCTGTGGAACGAGGAGCGGCGCGTTGAGCGCCGTTCCTGATTCGCCCGCGCGCCGGCGCCTGGTCGTCGGCAGTGAGCCGGAGCAGCGCCGGCTCGACGCGTGGCTGGCTGCCCACCTGCCCGAGCTGTCCCGCTCCCGCATCGCACAGCTTCTCGCCGACGGGCATGTGCTGGTGAACGGCGCGCCCGCACGCAAGAGCCGGCGCCCGGAAGCGGGGGACGTCATCGAGATCGATCTGCCGGCGCCGGTCAGCCACACGCTCGAGCCCGAGGCGATCCCCCTCGACATCGTCTACCAGGACAGCGATATCGCCGTGCTCAACAAGCCGGCGGGACTGGTGGTGCATCCAGCGCCCGGGCATCGCCAGGGCACGCTGGTGCATGCTCTGCTGCACCACCTGACAGACCTGTCGGGTATCGGCGGCGTGCTGCGGCCCGGAATCGTGCACCGGCTCGACCGCGACACGTCCGGGCTCATGCTGGTGGCGAAGAACGATGCAGCGCATCGAGCACTCGCGGCGGCGTTGAAGCGGCGGGAAGTGCGTCGCATCTATCTCGCTGCCGCCTGGGGGCACCTCGCCGCCGACGACGTGGTCGTCGAGCAGCCGATCGCACGCTCGCCTACGCATCGCCAGCGCATGGCCGTCGTGGAGGGGGGCCGCCCGGCGCGCACGCGGTTGCACCGCCTCGAGCGCTGGCGCGCGGCCGACCTGATCCGCGCCGAGCTCGACACCGGCAGGACGCACCAGATCAGGGTGCATCTCGCGTTTCTCGGCCACCCGGTGATCGGCGACGCGGTGTACGGCGGTGCCGGTGCGCGGGGGATCAGCGGGCGCGATCACGCCTGGGCGCGGGCGCTCGAGAAGCGCACGCCGAGACAGTTCCTGCACGCGTCGCAGCTTGGCTTTCGCCACCCGCGCACCGGCGAGCCGATGCACTTCGAGGTGGCGCTGCCGGAGGACCTCGCAGCGGCCGCAGACTGGGCGCGCGGCCAGGCCACCTGATGCAGAACCGGCCCATTCACGGTTGTTGACCCGAAAGCCCGGGACGGGCTATTATCAGGCCACCCAAGGAGTTCCCCCGATTTTGCGACCGGGATTGGTGACGATGCTCGCCGCCGCGCCCGACTCGGAACCTGCCGCGCCAGCAGGGCCGCAGTGGGTCGTCCTCTCGTGCGACGACGTCCGACTCGCGGTCCCGCTCGCACGGGTGCGTGAGATCCTCACGCCGCGCCCGTTTACGCGTCTCCCCGGCTGTGGTCCAGAGGTGTGCGGACTGATCGGCGTCCGTGGGCGGATCGTCACGGTTCTGGACGTGGGGATCCTGCTCGGCCGGCGCCGCTCGGCCGAGATGCACGATCATCGCCTGCTGCTGCTGGAGTGGCGCGGTCGCACCGTCGGTCTTGCCGTCGACGCGGTGCTTCGGATCGCGCCGGCCGAAACGGTGCCGGACGATGCGTACGACCTGCCGCTGCACGAGGACGACGTGATCGGTATCGGGGCTGTGGACCAGGAGCGCTTCGTGGCGCTCGATCCCGACCACCTGCTGGACCGGCTGCTGCCGTGAGCGGCAGCCCCATAGGAGACAAATGGCGAAGACGGTCCTGATCTGCGATGACGCGCTCTTCATGCGCACCATGCTGGGTGACATCCTGCGCCAGGCGGGCTTCAGCGTCGTCGGCGAAGCGCAGAGCGGCTCGGAGGCGGTGCAGAAGTACCGTGAGCTGCAGCCGTCGCTGGTCACGATGGACATCGTCATGCCGGACATGGGCGGCATCGATGCGGTACGCGCGATCATGAAGGACTTTCCGGACGCCAAGATCCTCATGTGCAGCGCGATGGGGCAGCAGGCACTGGTGATCGAGGCGATTCAGGCGGGTGCTCGCGACTTCGTCGTGAAGCCGTTCCAGCCGTCGCGAGTGCTCGAGGCCGTGCAGCGCGTGCTCAGCTGAGCCGATGGATCTTCGCGACTTCGTCGCCCTCTATGTAACGGAGACACGCGAGCATCTGCGTCTGCTGGACCGGGCACTGCTCGCCGTGGAGCGCGGCGAAGCGGAAGGAGCGATCGACGAGGCGTTTCGGGCGGCGCACACGCTCAAGGGCCTGTCGGCCACGATGGGCTTCCGCGCCGCAGCGGACCAGGCGCATGCGCTCGAGGATCGGCTGCATCGCGTGCGCACAGGGGAGTTGCACGTCGATGCCGACGTGGTCGATGCGCTGCTCGCGGCGGCCGACGACCTCGGCAGTGCGATCGACCGCGCGGTCGCGACGGAAGAGCCGCGCGTCGACGGCTGGGAGGGGCCGCCCGGTGATGCACCCGGCGCGCGCCCCGCGGTCGACACGGATGCGCCGCCGGCGGACGGGGAGCAGCCACGGAGCGAACCGGCGCAGCCGGTAGAACCAGACCAGGTCGCGGTGCGCGTGGTGTTGCGCAGCGACGCGCCGGTGAAAGCCGCGCGCGCCATGCTCGTCGTGCGTGCGGTGGAGCAGCGCTGGCGAGTGGCGCGCACGGAGCCGTCGGTGTTCGACGAGTCGTTTGGCGGCGAGCTGCGCGTCGTGCTGGAGTCGAGCGTGGAGCGCACC